>NZ_CAWLMI010000018.1:0-64289 GCF_963862045.1 Aeromonas sp. 159
GGTGCCGCTGAGGGAGATCCAGCTGGCCGACACCTTCGTCGGCGGCACCAAAGAAGATCCCAAATTCGAACCCAACGAGCCGATCCCGGTCTACGACACCTCGGGCCGTTACGGGGAGGAGGGGGTCGCCATCGATGTGCGCTGCGGTCTGCCGCGCCTGCGGGAGAACTGGGTGCTGGAGCGGGATGACACCGACGAACTGCCGGGGCTCAGCTCCACTTTCACTCAGGAGCGTCTGGCGGACGAGGGGCTCGACCACCTGCGCTTCGAACATCTGCCAAAGCCGCGCCGTGCCAAGCCGGGCCGCCGGGTCACCCAGCTCCACTACGCCCGTGCCGGTATCGTCACTCCCGAGATGGAATTTATCGCCATTCGCGAGAACATGGGGCGCGAGCAGGTGCGCTCTGAACTGTTGCGTACCCAGCATCCGGGCCGCGATTTCGGTGCCCGTTTGCCCCTGAACATCACCCCCGAATTTGTGCGCGATGAGGTGGCCGCCGGTCGCGCCATCATCCCCAGCAACATCAACCACCCGGAAGCGGAGCCGATGATCATCGGCCGCAATTTCCTGGTGAAGATCAACGCCAACATCGGCAACTCGGCGGTCACCTCCAGCATCGAAGAGGAGGTGGAGAAGCTGGTCTGGTCGACCCGCTGGGGCGCCGACACCGTGATGGATCTCTCCACCGGCCGCTACATCCACGAGACCCGCGAGTGGATCCTGCGCAACAGCCCGGTGCCCATCGGTACCGTGCCCATCTATCAGGCGCTGGAGAAGACCAACGGCATCGCCGAAGAGCTCACCTGGGAGCTGTTCCGCGACACCCTGCTGGAGCAGGCCGAGCAGGGGGTGGACTACTTCACCATCCATGCCGGCGTCCTGCTGCGTTTCGTGCCGATGACAGCCAAGCGCCTCACCGGCATCGTCTCGCGCGGCGGCAGCATCATGGCCAAGTGGTGCCTCTCCCACCACAAGGAGAACTTCCTCTACCAGCACTTCCGAGAAATTTGCGAGATCTGCGCCGCTTATGACGTGGCGCTGTCGCTGGGCGACGGTCTGCGTCCGGGCTCAATCTATGACGCCAACGACGAGGCTCAGTTCGCCGAGCTGCGCACCCTGGGTGAGCTGACCAAGATCGCGTGGGAGTATGACGTTCAGGTGATGATAGAGGGCCCCGGCCACGTGCCGATGCACATGATCGAGCGCAACATGACCGAGCAGCTGGAGCACTGCCACGAGGCGCCTTTCTATACCCTGGGCCCGCTCACCACCGACATTGCACCGGGTTACGATCACTTCACCTCCGGCATCGGTGCCGCGCTCATCGGCTGGTACGGCTGCGCCATGCTCTGCTACGTCACTCCCAAGGAGCATCTGGGGCTGCCCAACAAGGAGGATGTGAAACAGGGGCTGATTACCTACAAGATCGCCGCCCACGCTGCTGACCTTGCCAAGGGCCACCCGGGCGCTCAGATCCGCGATAACGCCATGTCCAAGGCGCGTTTCGAGTTCCGCTGGGAGGATCAGTTCAATCTTGCGCTCGACCCCGACACAGCCCGCGCCTACCACGACGAGACCCTGCCGCAGGAGTCCGGCAAGGTGGCCCACTTCTGCTCCATGTGCGGGCCCAAGTTCTGCTCCATGAAGATCACTCAGGATGTGCGTGACTATGCCGCAAAGCTTGAAGCGGTGGAGATCAAGCTGGTCGGCATGGATGGCCAGCAGGAGCAGGTAGTGGCCGAGGTGGAGAGCGGCATGGCCCGCATGGCAGAGACCTTCAAGGAGACCGGTGGCGAGATCTACCATCAGGCGGCGGTGCTGAAACAGGCCGCAGGGGAGGAGGCGTGAGCAGCGCAAGCGGGGCTGTCAGCCCCGCCGATCTGCTGCCTGTGACGGACTCCCGCCCAGTTGTCTGGACCATCGCCGGTTCCGACTCCGGCGGTGGCGCCGGCATTCAGGCCGACTTGCACACATTGCACGACCTTGGCGTGCACGGCTGTTCGGTTATCTCCGCCATCACTGCCCAGAACTCGGTGGCGGTGAAGATGGTCGACCCCGTACTGATGCAGACCTTCACCGCCCAGATCGATGCCCTTGGCGTCGATCTGCCGCCCGCCGCCATCAAGATCGGCCTGCTGCCGACCCGGCTTCACGTCGAGGTGCTGACCCGCCGACTGGCGGCCATCGAGACCCCCTTTGTGGTCTACGACCCGGTGGCCATCGCCAGCACCGGCACCCCGATGGCGGAGCCCAATATGCTGGAAGCGGTGCGCGAACAGCTGTTGCCACGTCTGTCGCTCATCACCCCCAACGGCCCCGAACTGGAAGCCCTGACTGGCATCCCGACGACCAGCCCCGGGCTGTTGCGGGCGGGTGCCGCGCGGCTGCGCGAACTCGGCGCCCGCGCCGTGCTGGTCAAGGGCGGCCATCTTGCGTGGAGCGGGGAGCTGTGTCTGGACTACTACCAGGACGAGACCCGCGAATTCTGGTTGGCGGCGCCGCGCCTCGACACCCGCCATGGCCACGGCACCGGTTGCTGCTACGCCAGCGCCATCGCCGCCGTGGTGGCGCAGGATTATCCGGTGGAGGACGCCATCACCCTGGCGCGTGCCTACCTGCAACAGGGCTTGGCGGCGGCGCAAGGAGTGGGCGCAGGCCCGGGGCCTATCGCCCATCTTGGCTGGCCAGCCGATCTTGCTCACTTCCCCCGTGCCGTACTGGCAGGGTCTGCCCTCGACCGTCGTTTCGGACTTTATGAGACAAGCAGCGCCCGCCTGCCGGATGGCCCCTTCGCGCCGACCGAACACAACCTCGGCCTCTATCCGGTGGTGGATTCGGTCAAGTGGCTGCGCCGCCTGCTGGGGTCAGGGGTCAAGACCATCCAGCTGCGGATCAAGAATCTGCCTGCCGCAGAGGTGGTACCGGCCATTCGCGATGCGGTAGCGCTCGGTCGCCGCCATGGGGTGCGGCTTTTTATCAACGACTACTGGCAGCAGGCCATCGAGGCGGGTGCCTGGGGCGTGCATCTGGGGCAGGAGGATATGGAGACCGCCGATCTCGCCGCCATTCAGGCGGCCGGGCTGCGCCTTGGCATCTCTACCCACGGCTACTTCGAGCTGATGCGGGCCCGCGAGCTGGCCCCCTCCTATATGGCGCTGGGCCATATCTTCCCGACCAACACCAAAGCGATGCCTTCGCGCCCGCAGGGGCTGGTGCGGCTGCATCGCTACCGTGCCCTGATGGCAGACTGGCCGACAGTGGCCATCGGTGGCATCAGCGAGGAGCGGGTGGCGGCGGTCAAGGCAAGCGGGGTCGGCAGTATCGCGCTGGTCTCGGCCATTACTGGAAGCCGAGATTGGCAGGGGGCGACCGAGCGGCTGCTCGCGGCCGTGGGGGCGGGGGATGAGCCACGCTCGGCCACCGTTATACGGGAGGCAGAACATGCTCTCTGATGCGGAATACCTCAGATATGGCCGCCAGCTGATGCTGGCGGAAGTCGGTGAAGAAGGGCAGGCACGGCTGAAAGATAAATCCGTGCTGATCGTCGGCCTCGGCGGGCTCGGCTCGCCGCTCGCTCTCTATCTGGCTGGCGCCGGGGTGGGCACCTTGTGGCTGGCCGATGGCGATACGGTGGATTCCAGCAATCTGCCGCGCCAGATCCTGTTCGATAGCGAGGCGGTCAATCACTCCAAGGCGGAGCTGGCCCGCGAGCGCTTGGCTGCCCACAACCCGCTGGTGGAGCTGATTGCCATCAACCAGCGGCTCGATGCCGCCAGCCTGCCGGAGTTTGTGGCCGAGGTAGATCTGGTGATCGACTGCTGCGACAACCTCGCCACCCGCCAGGCCATCAACGCCGCCTGCGTGGAGCAGGGCAAGCCCTGGATCTCCGCCGCCGCAGTGGGTTGGCAGGGGCAGCTGATGGCGCGCACCAGCAGTGAGCACGCCTGCTATGCCTGCCTCTATCCGCTGGATACCAAGGTGAGCCAGAGCTGCGAGACCAGCGGCGTCACCGGCCCATTGGTCGGGGTGATGGGCTCTTTGCAGGCGCTGGAGGCACTGAAACTGCTGCTCGGGATGTCGAGCCCGGTCGCTGGCACTCTGCGCCGTTTCGATGCGTTGACCCATCAGTGGCAGACCCTCACTCTGGCTCCCGACCCCGATTGCCCGGTTTGCGGGCAGCGCCGATGCCCGACACTCGATAAGGAGATCACATCATGACCCTCACCATTCGACTCAACGATAAAGCCCAGCCGCTGGCGGCAGGGCAGAGCGTGGCCGACCTGCTGGCGGCGCAAGACGTTAATCCACAGGGGGTGGCGGTGGCCCTTAACGGCGCCGTGCTGCCCCGTGGCCGCTGGGCCGAGACCCGTCTCAATGACGGGGATGAACTTCACCTCTTCACTGCCATTGCGGGAGGCTGACATGCTGAAAATTGCCGATCACACCTTCTCATCGCGCCTATTTACCGGCACCGGCAAGTTTGCCCGCCCGGATCTGATGGCCGCCGCCATCGAGGCGAGTGGCTCCCGGCTGGTCACCATGGCTATCAAGCGGCTCGAACCGGGCAAGGCCCACGACGATATCCTGAGCCCCTTGCTGCAACTCGGGGTCAAGCTGCTGCCCAACACCTCTGGCGCCAAGACCGCCGCCGAGGCGGTGTTTGCCGCCCACCTCGCCCGCGAGGCGCTGGGGACGAACTGGCTGAAGCTGGAGATCCACCCCGATCCGCGCTATCTGCTGCCCGATCCCATCGAGACGCTGAAAGCCGCCGAGCAGCTGGTGAAAGAGGGCTTTGTGGTGCTGCCCTACTGCGGCGCGGATCCTGTGCTCTGCAAACGGCTGGAAGAGGTGGGCTGCGCCGCCGTGATGCCGCTCGGCGCACCCATCGGTTCCAATCAGGGGTTGGTGACCCGGGAGTTTCTCTCCATCATCGTCGAGCAGGCCAATGTGCCTGTGGTGGTGGATGCGGGGATCGGTGCGCCGAGCCACGCCGCCGCCGCCTTTGAGCTGGGCGCCGATGCCGTGCTGGTCAACACCGCCATCGCGGTGAGCGGCGACCCGGTCGCCATGGGCTGCGCCTTTGCGCTGGCTTGCACTGCCGGTCGCAGCGCCTATGAGGCAGGTCTCGGCGCGCGCGCCCTGCAGGCGCAAGCCTCCAGCCCGCTCACCGATTTTCTGGGGGCGTTATGAGTCATGATGCTGGCTCAGGGCAAGAGCCAATGGCCATGTCCTCTTTCTCGGTTTCTCCCGAGGCTGATGTGTTTAGCCCCCCTCTCGGCTCTTCACAAAATAAGGGAGAGGGGCTGGGGGGGAGGGCTGATGCGCCATCCTTTATCAGCCGTTGGCAGGAGCTGGAGTGGGACGATATCGGCATGCAGATCCGCGCCAAGACTGCCGCCGATGTAGAGCGGGCGCTGGGTTCACCGCGCCGCACCCTGAGCGATTTTATGGCGCTGATCTCGCCAGCCGCCGAGGCGTATCTGCCGCAGATGGCGGCCGAGGCCGAGCGGCTGACCCGCCAGCGCTTTGGCAACACCATCGGCTTCTATGTACCGCTCTATCTGTCGAACCTCTGCGCCAACGACTGCACCTACTGCGGCTTCTCCATGAGCAACCGCCTCAAGCGCAAGACATTGAATACAGAGGAGATTGAGCGCGAGTGTCTGGCCATCAAGGCGCGCGGTTTTGACAGCGTGCTGCTGGTGACCGGCGAGCACGAGCACAAGGTGGGGCTCGCCTATTTTCGCGAGGTGATGCCCATCATCCGCCGCCACTTCAGCACGGTGGGGATGGAGGTGCAGCCCCTCTCGCAGGCCGAATATGCCGAACTGAAGAGCCTCGGCCTCGACGCTGTCATGGTCTATCAGGAGACCTACCACGCCCCCACCTACGCCCGCCACCACCTGCGCGGCAACAAGCGGGACATCGCATGGCGCCTTGCCACGCCGGATCGGCTCGGCCGTGCCGGTATCGACAAAATCGGCTTGGGGGCGCTGATCGGTCTCTCCTCGGACTGGCGCGCCGACAGCTACTTTGTCGCCGAGCATCTGAGCTGGCTTGAGCGTCACCACTGGCAGAGCCGCTACTCGCTCTCCTTCCCGCGCCTGCGCCCCTGCACCGGCGGGCTGGAGCCTGCTGTGGTCATGTCGGATCGCCAATTGGCCCAGCTTATCTGCGCTTGGCGCCTCTTCTCGCCGACGCTGGATTTGTCCCTCTCCACCCGCGAGTCAGCCACCTTTCGCAACGGCGCGGTGCGCCTTGGCATCACCCAGATGTCGGCCGAGTCACGCACCCAGCCGGGGGGCTATGCCGAAGGGGATAAAGAGGAGCTGGAGCAGTTCGCCATCCACGACGACCGCCCGGTGGGGGAAGTGGCCGCCGCCGTGCGGCAGGTGGGGTTGCAGCCGGTGTTTAAAGATTGGGAACCCTTTCTGGGCCGATAGGGGCGGCCACGCCCCCCTTTGCCTGCCGTATCCGGGCGTCCGGCAAGACTCCGTGCCTGTGGCAAGCAGGCACGGCTGCGCCGTGCAATCGTAGGGTCGATTAGCCGGTAGGCGTAATCGTCCGTTCCGAGATATGGCGTTGGCGGCAGGAGCCGTTGTGTGGTGGCGCGGCTTTGCCGTGCAGGACGCGAGGCCGCTGGCCTCGAAGGGGTTTCGCCCGCCCTTCGGGCTTGGGCGAGTAACTTTTCTTTGCGTGGCCAAAGAAAAGTCACCAAAAGAAAGGCCACCCCCGCTAATTCGCCCGACTTTGTCGGGTTCCTTCGGCTCACCCGCTTGTCCGACGGCACGCGCCGACGGGTCATCCATGGCCCGGCGCCGCTCGCTCGACATCCTGTCTCGCGGCCTGGACAAGCGGACTCGCCTCAGCGAATAAGAGGGGGAACCAAAACCGTGCCCGCCATAACCTCAGGGAGTGGTCGTAGGGTGCAATTCACTTCGCTTATTGCACCCTACGGTAATACCCCCTGTGAGGACGACATTTAAGCATCTATTTCTCTTAAATCTTCGATTATTGGGGTGAGCCATTCAACAACTTGAGAAGTGAAACGCGCCCATGAAGGATGTTTAGATGCAAGGTCTACAATCCGAGTTAAACCTACGGAGCGTTCAATTCCCAAGAAGTTAATTTATTTGCGTTACATAGTTATGTGAGTCTTGTTCAAAAATAATAGTTCTTGCGATATCTACTATTTCTTGGTAATCGTTACCCAACTCATTGTCATTAATTTCAACAAGCATAGAGTGAATGTATCGCTCTGGATTGAACTCCTCAGGCAAAGTAAACTCTGAAATTTTTTCTAAAGCTCTAGCTCTCAGGTCAATAGCTCTTTGATCATTGCCAGTAATTACTTTTTTGATGGCGTTTTCTTTTTGTGCCCGTAGACGACAAACATCACCATCTAATACATATATATTTTTACTAACATCTTCACCTCTAAGTAAAGCCCCGCCTAAAATTGTGAAGGCGTTAGATGAGGCACCATATTTTATAATCTGAACATGCTTGGATGCCTTGAGGGATGAGCATAATTTACTTACAACCGCAGCAGCTACATCATCCTCAACATAGATTTCTACGGAGGTCCTTCTCTCCCCAGTTAGACGAGTTATTGAATCTGGCTTAGTATCTTCGAAACAATATGTTCTATCAGAAAAATTCAATATATGTCTAATGTTAACCATGTGCGACATGGTGGTTATTACTTCTCTGTGAGTTGTAAAAATTATTTGTATTTTATTTTCTGTTGCATGCTGAGAAAGAACAACTATAAGTCTTTTCAGTGCGCTATCATGTAGCAATAAGTCAATTTCATCAATTAAAATCAAAGCGTATTTATCAGCTTTTAACACGGTCTCAAGAATTAAAAATATCTTTTGCTCACCAGCGCTCATGCTGAGAGATGAATACCTCATCCCATTCGCTTCTACACCGATCATCTTTTTTCCATTCGGCTGGAGATGGCTATTTAGAGATGTATATCTTTTGTTTAAAATTTGAGATGCTTTATTCAGGATGGTTTCCACTAAAGCGTTGGTTACATTGGATGTCACATATTGCACAGAGTTCTTTTTCTCTGATTCAATCATTGGGACACACTTATCTATTCCAAGATAATAAACTTCTCTTAACGGACGTCTAGCGTATATTGGAACCCATCTTGAACCTCTAGCCTCAGATTTTCCATAGCTTTTTTTCTCGTCATCTATTAATTCTCTTCCTCTCCTATATGACATAGAAATTAAAAAACTACTGCCATTCCACTCTGAATCTGGACTTCTAGGAAAAAAATCACCTAGTTTGTTGTCTTCGCCTGGAAAGTCCTTTTCTGGCATATAGACACCTGCGAGGGCATGTAAGATGGATGATTTCCCACTTCCATTTGGCCCTAAGATCGCGGTCAATGCATGAGGGGTAAATGTCAACTCATTTAAATCGTTTAGGCATTTTAATTTTTTAATATTTATGGAGTTTATAGTTTGCCCTGTAATGGTTTTTACCGTGTTAGGTTGTTTTGCCACAGTTTCAGTCCTGTTTATTAGTTTTAAAAAATTAAAATGCTATTTGTATGTGAGAGAGTTTACTCTTGTGGAGACCCGTAGGGAACTTTTATAGGCTTGTTGTGAATCTTGAGTAAATCGGTCATTCAGTAATTTCCGTAATGGCGACCGGTCCATAGTAATTTTTTGACTCAGGTTACATGCTGCCTCAATTTAGATAGCGCTACAGGCTACGTCCTGACAGATATCAGCCTGCGGGAACAAGGGCATAGATATGTGCATCCATAGGTTGGCCATGAAGAAAGATGCGATTTCTAGCCCGGCACTCAAAGGTGGCCCCGGTAGTAATGGCAACAGCTTCGCTGGAGCTGTTGCCGATTCCCATCACGATCTCCAGCCGAAATAGTCCCTACTGCTGAAAGCCAAAATCACGGAGCAGGGTGACCGCCTGTCGGGCGATACCGCATCCTTGGCGGGATTGGCGTACCCAATAGCCGATATTGCCGTAGCGATGATGGGGCGACAGCTGGTTGATACCTGTACCACCCAGCAATTGGCCGGTGGTGGCGTAGAAGATGCCCATGTCAAAGGCACGTCCCGCCGAGCGATCCTGCTCGCAGCTGGCAAACCACTCCAGTGCGCTCTCCCGAGTAAATGAACGGGAGCACCAGCTCATCCATTTGCCGACTGTCTCGATCGATTCGTGGGCCGCGCGGACAAACTCATCGGCATCGGCTGGTTCGAACGGGCGGATCACGATATTGGCATTGGCAAGGCGCTGGAATGTCATCACTTGTCCTGCTTTTTCAGAAAGTAACTGATATGCCCCGGCGGCATATCGGGCAGCTGACCAAAGACCTCGTAACCCTGCTTCTGGTAGAAGGGGAGGGCCTGAAAACTGGTGGTTTCCAGATGGTAGTTGCTGATGCCCTTGCTTTGGGCGTATAGCTCTATGGCGCCGAGCAGGCGGCCACCCCAGCCGTCGCGGCGGATGCTTTCGTCGATCCAGAGCCAGTCGACGTGCAGCCAGCCCCACTTGATGTCGGCGATGATGCCGCCGTGTACCTTGCCCTCTTCATCCTTGATAAAGCTGGCGATCCGCTCGCGCCGAAGTTCGAACAGTTGAGGGCCTGCCTGGCTTACGTTGTAGCCCGTCAGGCCAATGCGCAGCGCTTCAACATCATCGTCCTGAGGCGGTTGGGGTGGGGTGAGTTGCATAGTGCTTCCTGCTTGATGGTGGTTGTCTCTAACGGGTTGCCGCTTCCAGCGCGGCTATTTCACCGCCGCTGATGAGCGGCAGGTTGCGGCTGATCTGCTCCACCGGCCAGTCCCACCAGGCGATGACGTTGAGACGGGCGATGGTGTCGTCGTCGAAGCGGTAGCGGATCACCCTGGCGGGGTTGCCGCCGACCACGGCGTAGGCGGGCACATCGCCGGTGACCACGGAGCGGGCGGCGATGATGGCGCCGTTGCCGACTTTTACTCCCGGCATGATCAGGGCGTCATAGCCAATCCAGACATCGTTGCCGATGACGGTGTCGCCCTTGTAGGGGAGGCTGCCCGGGGCGGGGGCGGCACTCTCCCAGCCGTTGCCGAAGATAAAGAAGGGGTAGGTGGAGAAGCCGGAGGTCTGGTGGTTGGCGCCGTTCATGATGAACTTCACCCCGCGGGCGATGGCGCAGAACTTGCCGATGATGAGCTTGTCGCCGATGAAGGGGAAGTGGTAGAGGACGTTGCGCTCAAAGCCCGCCGAATCCTCCGGGTCGTCGTAATAGGTGTAGTCACCCACTTCGATATTGGGCCCCTTGATGGTGTTCTTGATAAAGCACACCTGGGGGAAGCCGTTCATGGGGTGGGGATTGGCGGGATCCGGTCCGTGCATCTGGTCTCCTTGGATGGGTCGGGCTAGAGCGCCGGGAAGTAGCAGGCGCTCATGTCGATGGGGTGATCGGGGCAGTCGGGCAGATAGAACTGCCAGCCCGCATCGGAGAAAGCGCGCAGCTCGGTTTCGACAAACTTGATGGCGAGGCTCAGGGCCTGCAGGCTGTCGATGCCGTAGATAAAGGTCTTGTCGCTCAGCCCCGCCAGCTTCACCTTGCAGCGCCAGTCACCGCCAGCCGAGCGTGGATCCGGCTCGGGGGCCTTGATGGCGATTTTGAGGACGAGCTGTTCCCCTTCGGTGCTGATGGCGTCGAAGCGGGCGTTAACGATGGCGTTTTTCATCTGGCGATTCCTTTTCCGTGGTACAGCCCCTGCGGTTGCGGGTGGCTGGCTCCCTGATGGCTGATGCGGTGAAAACTGGACTCAGGACGGCCAGCGTAAATGAACTTGTGAGTTGAAACAATGGGATATGCGTGACCGGGTGAGAGGGCTTTCGCCGCCGTGAGCGAGCGCAGTGGCGGGAGTAGCAACGCGCTGGCCACCTGTGGTGGCCGAGAGGCTGGCAGGCTGCTAGATGTAAAGGATTGTTGGCTGTGGCCGCAGATTTTTCTGTTCTGCCGATGAGGGCGCGTGAGTCCTCTTGAGGCAGAATATCTCCCCCCTGTTTGACGTTGAAGTACAGGAGTCTCCGTGGCGCTTTCGGTAACCCAGCTTTATGAAGTGATGGCCCAGCTGCCAGATCCCGTCTTTATTCTCAGTGAAGATGGCTATTACGTGGAATATATCGGCGGCATGGAGCAGCAATCCTATCACGATGGCAATCCGCTGGCGGGCAAGCAGTTGGCCGATGTGCTGCCACCCGAGATGGCCATATGGGTCAAGGCGCAGGTAGCCGAGTCGCTGGCGAGCGGTCAGGTGCGAGTGGTGGAGTATGAGCTCTCCGCCGCCGAGGTGGGGGGGATTAATGCCGCCGCCGGGCCGCAAGGGATACAGCGTTTTGAGGGCAAGATTGCGCCGCTGCCCTCCCTCTATGACGGCAAGCGGGCGGTGGCCTGGGTGACCCGCAATATCACTCGCCAGTACGAGTTGCAGCAGCGACTGCTGCGCCAGAGTGAAACCGACCAGCTGACTGGCCTCCATAACCGCCGTTTCTTCTTCGAGCACTGCCAGCCGTTGCGGGCAGGAGATGCGCCCTGCGGTCTTATCATGCTCGATATCGATCACTTCAAGCAGATCAACGATCGTTACGGCCACCAGCAGGGAGATCGGGCCTTGCAGCGCTTCAGTAGTTGTATCGATGCCCTGTTGCGGGCAGATGATCTGTTTGTGCGCAGCGGCGGCGAGGAGTTTCTGATCCTGCTGCCGCGGACCGATGAAGCCGGTTTGCTGCAGATGGCGGAGCAGATCCGTGCCGCCGTCGAAGCGTTGCCTGCCGATCCGGTCGCCATCACGGTCAGTCTGGGCACAACCCTGGTGCAGCCGGAGGAGGAGATCAATCAGGCGCTGGCTCGGGCCGACGAGTGGCTCTATCGGGCCAAGCGGGCAGGCCGCAACCGGGTGGCGCACTGCCCGGCAGGTTGAGAGTGCCGCCCCGGTCGCTGTCGGAAATAGCCTGCGCTTTTACTCTGAATAAATTGGCTGACATCACTGTCAATTAGTAGAAAAGTTGGCCGTATTATTTAACTCATATTCCACAGCTTAAGGTGTTAATATTATCGGCCTGATCGCTGGTCTTATTTGTGTTGTTGGGCAACAGCATGAGGTTTTATCGGTATGTTATCAAACAGGCGTGAATCTGGTTTTGGGTGACGAATGTGATACATCCTGTTGTCTTTTGAAACATTCCGATTCAAACAGTCATGAATTATTAACCTTGACCCGGATAGCGATTTCAACGATGGTAGCGTGGCAGCTCCGTTTCTCTCCGGTGGCCCTGTTGGCCGCTGGCGGCGTTGTTTTTTCATGTGCAGGGGGATATGCAATGACATATCTCCAGCCTGTTATTCGGGCCAATAAAAATAATGATGACAGACTAATAAGGTATATATTGCAATGAGTGTTTCTATTGCTGAAAAGAGTAACCCTGTTTCAAAATTGAAATGGGAGAAAAGCGATTCGGTATGGACCATGGGCCTATATGCTACTGCTGTCGGTGCCGGTACGTTATTTCTCCCTATTACTGTTGGCAGTAATTCCCCGGTTATTTTGCTATTTATTTTATTGCTGGCTTTTCCGCTCTCTTATTATTCCCACCGGGCATTGAGCCGCTTTGTGCTCTCCAGCTCCCACAAGGAGGGGGATATCACCCATGTGGTGGAGGAGCACTTCGGTGCCAAGGCGGGCAAGCTGCTGATGCTGGTCTATCTGATGGCTTTCTACCCCATCATTCTGGTCTACAGCATCTCCATCACCAACGCGATCCAGAGCTTCGTGGTTCACCAGCTGGGGGATGCCGAGCTGCCGCGCGGCTTGCTGGTGCTGGGGGTGATGCTGGGCCTGCATCTGGTGCTGCTGGCCGGCAAACAGATCGTGGTGTCGGCCATCAGCGTGCTGGCGCTGCCCATGGTCGCCTTTCTGATTGGCCTCTCCATCTATCTGCTGCCCCAGTGGAGCCTCTCCTATTTCAGCGAGAGTCAGCCAGTGGAGTGGCGTGATCCGGCGTTCTGGAAATCCCTCTGGCTGATCGTGCCGGTGATGGTCTTCTCCTTCAGCCATGCGCCCATTATTTCTTCCTTCAGCGCGGCGCAGAAAAAGCGTTGTCAGGAGAGTGCCGACCTGCGCGCCAAGCGGATCATCAAGTACAGCAGTATGCTGATTTGCGGCAGCGTGCTCTTTTTCGTGGTGAGCTGCGTGATGAGTCTGAGTCAGGCCGAGATGGCGCTGGCCCGCACCGACAATATCTCCGTGCTGTCGGCGCTGGCGAACAAGTTTTCCAATCCGCTGATCGCCTATGTGGGGCCGCTCATCGCCATTCTGGCCATGTCCAAATCCTTCCTCGGCACCTCCATGGGGGTGAGCGAGGGGACGGTGAGCATGGTGAGCGGTGCCTGTCAGGGGCTGGGGCTCTCCCTCAAGGAGTCAACCATCGCCCGGGTGTCATCGGTGATCCTGTTTATGGTGACCGCCGTCATCACCTATCTGAACCCCAATGTGCTCGACATCATCGAGCGCGTCAGTGGCCCGCTGATCGCGGTGATCCTGTTTCTGCTGCCTGCCTGCTCCATCTATCGCTTGCCCGCACTCAAGCGTTATCGCGGGCCGAGTACCCTTTTTGTGTTGGTGATGGGGCTGCTTGCCATCTCGGCCCTTATCTACGATCTGCTTTGACCGGGCGGTATCCCGCACAAATCAAAAAGGGCGACCATCTGGTCGCCCTTTTTCTGTGCATCGGGGTTAGGCGAGCAGGCCGCTGGCGCTCTGGCCCGCCATCAGCAAGCCGATGGCCAGCACGCTGAACCAGACCAGGGTTGCGCTTACCAGCAGATAGCCGCTGGCGACGAACAGACCGTCCCGCTGCAACATGCCGGTGGCCAGCAGCAGGATGGCCCAGGCAGGCATGGCGTTGGTAAACGGGATGGCGCCCAGGGGCAGCATCAGCAGCAGGGCGGCCAGCATGATCAGCAGGCCGTTGCAGCGGTTGACCGTGTTGCTGCCGGTCAGCACCAGCAGGCGCGGGCGGATAACGCGATCGACCCGGGCCAGCAGATCCGCCCCCTTGTGCAGGGTCGTCTTGAGCTGGTCGGCAGCGAAGCGGCGCTCCATCAGCATGGCGGGCAGCCAGGGCACCCGATTGAGGGTGATGCCGATCCCGATAAAGAGGATCAGCAGGCCAAACGGGGTGCTGACCCCGGGAATGGAGACCGGCAGCAGGAAGGGGACGGTGAGCAGCACGCAAAACAGCAGCATGCCCTGCTCGCCCACCAGCGCGAGCATCTGGCGCAGGCTGATGTGGCTCTCGTCGATGGCGTGCGCGGTGGCCCGCAGGGTATCCGCGAGGGTAGTTTTGGGGTCGTTGAGTTGCGCGGCAACCATTCCCTGATGTCCTTTTGAGTGGTGATAACGGGTCCCGATGACCCGATTTGGCGCCAGCATACGTGGCAGAGGTTAACCGTCGATGAATGGTGGCGGGGCGCATAACGGCGCCAGTGGGGCGGTGCGGCAGGGTTCAGGCGAGAGGGAAATCCCGCGATGAAAGTGATCCGGTACAGCCGCCGTTTAGGATGGGCCTAGGACGCCTCTGGTATGCTTTCTGCACAATCACACAGGGAGCAGGGGATGATGATGAAGAGAGCCGGGATAGTGATGATGGGGCTGTTGCTGCCACTGGGGCAGGCCTGGAGTAGCGAGGCCGCGACCACATCCGGTTGGCAGGTGACGCCATTTTTCGGCTACAGCTCAGCCATCGACTTCGAGAAGAGTGACGATGTGGTGCAGCCGGTGCCGCTTTCTGCATCGTTTGATTCACTGCAGGGACAGAGCTCCGGCAGCTGGGGCTTCTTTATCAGCAAGGAGGTGGATGATCCCGGCATGATTGAGCTGCTCTACAGCCATCAGTCCACCACCCTCTCTCCCGACCAGCCTGACCGCCTGACGGTGGACACCCTGCACTTTGCCGGTGCGCTGACCCTCTCTGACAACCTGATGGCGCCCTACATCGGCGCCGGGATCGGGGTGACCCGCTTTGCCGCCTACGACAGCGAGGTGACTCCTTCCATGTCGCTGGCGCTCGGGGTGCAACCGCGCCTCGCCGAGCATCTGGCCCTGCGGGCCGAGGTGCGCGGTTATGGCTCGCTGGTCAACGACAACAACCAGTTTCTCTGCAACCCGGAGCAGTGCGTGTTCAAGGTGCGCGGGGAGCTGGTAACCCAGTGGCAGGCCAATATCGGTCTTACCTTCCGCTTTTAGGCGAGGGGATTTTCCCTATGAAACAGGGGCCCTTGGGCCCCTGTTTCAGCAGCAATGTTTCGCCGTTATCGGCAATCAACCTGCAGATCTTCATACCTCCTTGTTAGTCGGCATCGCCCATACCGCGCAGTTTCTGCCCGCCTCCTTGGCGCCATAAAGCGCCTGATCCACCCGTTTGAACAGCGAGACTGCTGGTTCCTTGGGCTCGCGGATCCCCACTCCCAGACTGACTGTCATGGTATGGGTCGGGTCGGGGGCTATGGTGCGGGTCGCAGTGAGCAGGGTGTTGGCCAGTTGCTGCAGCTCGGCTTCGTGGGCGATGGGCAGCAGCAGGGCAAACTCTTCACCCCCGACACGGGCCGCCAGCGCACCGGGCGGGCAGTGCTGTTGCAACAGCTCGCCAAACTGCTGCAACACCCGATCCCCGATATCGTGGCCGTAGTTGTCATTGATCACCTTGAAGTGATCCAGATCCAGCAGGATGAGGGCGTGGCAAATCCCTTGTTCCAGAAACAGCTGCTGATGAAAGTAGCGCCGGTTTGGCAGCCGGGTCAGATCATCGAACAGTGCCTGTTGTCTGAGCTGGGTATTGATGTGAAAGAGATGGTGCATGGTGCTCAGGATGCCGATGCTGCTGAGCAGGATGCCGCTGGAGCGCAGCAGATCCTCGGCATAGATGGCGAGCCAGAGTGGCTGCGCCACCAGCTCATCCATGATGTCGGCGGTGGCCCCCATGATCCACAACATCAGACCGCAGGAGAGCATGCGGTAGGTATGGGTGGGCAGGTGGGCGCACTGCACCACCCAGAACAGGAACAGCATGGTGAGCCAGTTGATCACCTCGAAGCCAAAGCTGACGGCGTAAAAGCGCTCGTAAGGGAAGTGGGGCAGCAGCAACAGATGAAGGGCCATGATGGCCAGCATCACTATCCCCAGCAGCGCAATGTGGGCGCGATGCTCCCGGTCGAGGTGACGGTAGTGGGAGAGGCTGATGTCGAGACGATCGAACTGCATGGTGTTCCTCGGATTGGGACTGCCATCAGGTTGCAAACAAGAGGCTGCGTAATGGCATGCCGTGGTCGGATAACAGGAAACGGCTGGTCTGTCAGTGTAAACGAGCGGGCCCGCAGCGCGCGATATCGATGACGTCAGCTTGTGGGCTGGCTCAGGGTTTGCGCACTTCTGGTGCGTGACGTATCGCCTGCCCTGCGACAGGGCGACCCTGGGCAGGTTAGCGCAGCTCATGCGCCAAATTGGTGCATTGATGATGCGAGCTCCTATTAATGCCTTGATTTTAAAGGATTTAAATTTGTGGCCCGCTTTATGCTTTTTACATGTCAGACGGTCTCTTGCGGTCATCGACGGCAGATGCAGTGATGAGGAAGTGGCAAGAGGCATCCCCGTGCCGGGCGCGGGTGTGATTCTGGCGGGTTGCAGCAACACCTTGCGGTTCGCCACAGATTCAATCAGGGAAACGGAGCCGGTCTTGTACCGGTACGACAGGGAAGGAGAGTGCTCTATGGTCAAAAAATGGATGATGGCGGGTCTGACGATGTTGCCTGCCTTGCTGGTTACCCCAAGTTGGGCCGAAGAGGTCGCTCAGGTACAGGCGGCGGTGGCACCGGTTGCCGCCATGACAATCAACAAGGGTGACAACACCTGGATGCTGCTCTCGGCGGCGCTGGTGATCCTGATGTCGATCCCCGGTCTGGCCCTCTTCTACGGTGGTCTGGTGCGGGCCAAAAACATGCTGAGCGTGCTGATGCAGGTCTTTACCCTGTTCTGCCTCATCTGTGTGCTCTGGGTGATCTACGGCTATTCGCTGGCCTTTACCGAGGGGGGCAATTTCTACGGCTCCTTCAGCAAGGTGCTGCTCAAGGGGGTGACCCCTGACTCCATCGCTGCCACCTTCAGCAAGGGTGTCGGGATCAGCGAGCTGATCTATGTGGTGTTCCAGGGGGCCTTTGCCGCCATCACCTGCGGCCTTATCGTGGGGGCGTTCGCCGAGCGTATCAAATTTGCCGCCGTGCTGCTCTTCTCGGTGATCTGGTTCACCTTCGCCTATATCCCGCTGGCTCATATGGTGTGGTACTGGGCGGGTCCGGATGCCTATACCAGCGCCGAGGCTGCGGCCACAGCGACCGCCACTGCCGGCTATCTGTTCCAGCATGGTGCGCTGGATTTTGCAGGCGGCACAGTGGTGCACATCAACGCCGCCGTGGCGGGTCTGGTGGGTGCCTATCTGGTGGGCAAGCGTCTGGGCTACGGTCGTGATCCCATGACCCCCCACAGCCTGACCATGACCATGATCGGCGCCTCCCTGCTCTGGTTCGGCTGGTTCGGTTTCAACGCGGGCTCCGCGCTGGAAGCCAACGGTATCGCCGCACTTGCCTTTATCAATACCTGGGTGGCGCCGGCTGCGGCAGCTCTCTCATGGACGCTGGCCGAGTGGGTGATGAAGGGACGTCCCTCCCTGCTGGGGGCCGCCTCTGGTGCGGTGTCCGGTCTGGTGGTGATCACCCCGGCAGCCGGTTTCGTCGGTGTGGGCGGTGGTCTGGTGATGGGCCTTATCAGTGGCGTGGCGGGTCTGTGGGGCGTCCATGGTCTCAAGCGCCTGCTGGGGGCCGATGACAGTCTGGACGTGTTTGGCGTACACGGGGTGTGCGGCATTCTCGGCGCCCTGCTGACCGGCGTCTTTGCCAGCCCGGATCTGGGCGGCACCGGGGTGTGGGACTATGTCACCAATCAGGTGGCCGAGGGGTACTCCATCCTGACTCAGGTGAAGATCCAGGCTATCGGAGTCGGTGTCACTCTGCTCTGGTCCGGTGCCGTGGCGGCGATTGCCTTCAAGGCGGTCGATATGCTGGTGGGTCTGCGGGTGAATGGCGATGCCGAGCGGGAAGGGCTGGATGTCACCTCCCACGGCGAGAAGGCTTACAGCATGTAATCCCGAATGCCAGACAACAAAAAACCGCCGGGATCGGCGGTTTTTTTATGACTCTAAAGCTGCAAAACCTGAGTTCACACTCTTAGTTCACGACGGCCACGTTGATGCTGCCATTGCCCTGGGTCATGCGTACACGGGCGCCCGGGGTGAAGGTGGGGCTGGCTTTTTGCACCACCACGATGGCTTCGCCGTTCTCTTTCTTGATCTCCAGCTCGACGCCGTCGACCTGATTCATCTTGTTGCCGATGGCGTTGCCTGCCGCTGCACCGGCGATGGCGCCGCCTGCGGCTGCGATGTCGCGTCCGGTGCCGCCACCCACAGTGCTGCCCAGCAGGCCGCCGACTACGGCGCCGCCAATGGTGCCAATCAGGGAGTTTTCATCGGCCTGGATCTTCACCGGGCGGGTGGAGATGATGGTGCCGTAGCTGACGGTCTGCACCTGTTTGGCGCGGTCTTTGGTGTAAACATCGCCAGAGTAAACGTCACTGTTGGCGCATCCGGTGATGGTGGTCGCTGCCAGCAGGGCAATAAGGGTCATACGCTTCAACATGGTGGGCCTCCTGGGCTGCACGTAATTTGAACAATCCGGTTGATGAGTGAACTTTACTCCAACCCCGTCACACATGAAATCGGCAAAATGTAACCAATTATGCGTTCTGTAACCGGTTTTGTCCTTGAATCGCAGCTGTACCGGAGAGGGTTTTAACCAGCAGCAGACGGTCTTCTCCGGGGCCGAAATAGTCGGCTACTTCTGCCTGCAATGTGTAACCGAGCCGGTAGTAGAGGCGCTGGGCCGGATTGGCCGGATCGACCGTGAGCCGCAGTTCGCTGATCTGCAGCGCCTGCTGGTTGGCCTCCATCTGGCGCATCATTCGCTCGGCCAGACCAAAACCGCGTGCCTCGGGCAGCACCGCCAGCGAGAGCACCCAGCCTTGCGACCGCTCCTGACCGAATCCCCCCAGCACATAACCCACCAGCAGCCCCTCGTATTCGGCCACCAGCAACAACTCGGGCCACAAATCCATCGCCTGACGGAAGAAGAAGGCGGGATAGACATCTTCGCCAAACACCTTGGCATCGATCTGCCAGATGGCGTGCATGTCATTGTGGGTAGCGGTGCGTAGCAGGGGCGGGTTGTGGTGCATCAGGACTCCATTGGCAGCAAACGGATCGGCAACGCCGCTGACCTTGGGGTCAACGGCAAAAAAGGAGTCATAGGGTAGTGGTCATCCCCTGCCGGATGCAAGGGATTGGCGGTTATGGCGGCAGGGGGCGGCTCTGGGGCAGTTTGGGAGCCTTGCGCAAGCCGTCGAGCAGGTGGCGGAGGGTGAGCCAGGGGTGGCGCAGCAACATGCGCAGGCCGCTCCACTTCATCACCTGCTGGATCTGTTTGCGCATCGCCGGGGCGTAGCAGTGGATATTGCAGTTGGCGCAGGTGGGTTTGTGGCCGTGGCCATAACGGCAGCGACGTAGGCGCCGATGGGCGAAATCCCGCAATTGGCGACAGTGGCGGCAATGGGGATCCTGATGATGGTGCTGGCAGTAGAGGCGGATCATGGCGCTGACCGTCTGCTGCTCGCGCATGAGTCTGGGATGGTCACTCGCCTTTTTGCTGGCTGCGGCGTGTGAGCCCCGGGCTGGGCTGGCATGATGACTTTTCATGGCCGCCATTCTCCTGACCTGCTCGCTTGGGGTGTTGATACAGGTCAAAAGGGGGGATAAAAAACAGGGCCCGCAGGCCCTGTGTCATCAGATGAGGCTGGTTGCCTGCTCCAGCCAGGCGAGATCCTCGCCCTCGAGCAGCGGGCTCAGGCGGCGGAACACCTCGACATGGTATTCGTTGATCCAGCGGAATTCGGCCGGGCTCAGCAGGCTGCGATCGATCAGGCGGGTATCGAACGGCACGTAGGTCAGCCGCTCGAAGCCCAGCATCGGCAGCTCGCCAACCTGTTCCAGCTCGGTCACGACTACCAGGTTCTCGCAGCGGATGCCGAAGCCATCTTCGCGGTAGTAGCCCGGCTCGTTGGAGAGCACCATGCCCGGTTGCAGGGCAACCATGCTCCCTTTCGGCGCGATGCGCTGGGGCCCTTCGTGGACACTCAGGAAGTGGCCGACGCCGTGGCCGGTGCCGTGGTCATAGTTGTAACCGGCTTGCCACAGCGGCATGCGGGCCAGCACGTCGAGCTGGATACCGGCGGTGCCGCGGGGGAAGCGGGCCTGATCCAGCGCGATATGGCCCTGCAGTACCCGGGTAAACATCGCTTTCTGCTCGTCGCTCACCTCACCCACCTTGATGGTGCGGGTGATGTCGGTGGTGCCATCCATATACTGGGCGCCGGAGTCCAGCAGATAGAGGCTGTCCTGGCCAAACGCGCGCGGGGTGCCGTTGGTGTGGTGGTAGTGGCACATGGCGGCGTTGGGGCCGAGCGCGGAGATGGTATCGAAGCTCGGCTCGACGTAGTGCTCCTGCTCGCGGCGGAACGCTTCCACCTGATCGGCCAGAGTGCCTTCATCCACCCCCTCGAACTCGCCGGTGGCGACCAGCCGATCCAGCCAGGCGAGGAAGCGGGTCATGGCCACGCCATCACGCAGGTGAGCGGCACGCATGCCGGTCAGCTCGATCTCGTTCTTGCACGCTTTCGGCAGCATGGTGGGGTCTTGTCCTGCCACCAGAATGGCGCCCGCCTCTTCCATGACGAGCTGGGTCCAGGCGTTGGCGCTGTCCGGATCGGCCAGCACCTTCTGCTGATCTTCACCGATGCGCTGCAACACGTCGCCCAGCTTGTCGATGGGGTAGACGGAGACATCTTGGCCAACGTGTTGGGTGAAGGCGAAGCAGTCAATCTTGTCGGTATCGACGAAGAAATCCATGCTGGTGTTGGCGTAGAGCACCGCAAAGCCCAGCACCACCGGCAGCCGGTCGATATCGCGGCCGCGCAGGTTGAGCAGCCAGTTGATGGGCTCGGCCTGGGTCAGCAGTACGGCATCCAACCCGCGCTTGCGCAGGTCGGCCGCCAGCTGTTCACGTTTGGACTGGCTGGACTGGCCTGCCAGCTCCTCGCTGTAGAGGATGACCGGGCTCTTGGTCGGCTCCGGGCGATCGCTCCAGTTCAGGTCGATGGGGTTCTGCTCGACACGGATCAGCTCGATACCGCGATCGGCCAGCACGGCCTTGGCGTTCTTGTACCAGGTCAGGCTGTGCAGGCGGGCATCAAAGCCAACCCGGGAGCCTGACGGCAGCTGCTCGGCCAGCCACTGTACATGGGGATTTTCAATGAGGTGGAGGAATTCGAACAGTTCGGCGGGAGTTTGCATCCGCGCCTGCACCGTATAGCGACCATCGACAAAGAGGGCTGCCCGCTGGGCCATGATGATGGCGACCCCTGCAGAGCCGTTGAAACCGGTGATCCAGTCAAGCCGCTCGGCATAGGCGGGGATGTACTCGCCGAGGTGCTCATCATCGTGGGGGACGATAAAGGCGTCCAACTCCTGCATGGCCAGCTCGGCCCTGACTTGGGCGACGCGGGTTTCAATTATCTCGAAATTATTCATGTCGTTAGTGCCAGATGGTTGCTATATGAGTGTTCAGTTTTTATGGCCGCTGGCCAAGATCCGCTTGATCGACTGACCTGCCGCTTCGATATGCTGCCTGAGCAGCACCACCGCCTCGTGCTTGCGCCGGGCGCGGCACAGTTCCAGCAATTGGGCGTGTTCACGCTCCGCCTTGTCCACCCCATCGCTGGCAAAGAGCAGCTCGAAGCGGACATAGCGGTCACAGCTCAGATTGATCTGGGCGATCAGTTCAAGTGCCTGGGGGCGACCGGCTGCCTGATAGAGGGTGGCGTGAAAGCTGTGGTTCAACTCGGCCCAATGTTCGATCTGGGTGCCTGACTCCAGGGCGTGATCAAACTGGGCGAGGATCGCCTCCGCTTGTGCGAAGGTGGCTTCCGTCATCTTGTCGACGGCGTGAAACAGGGTATCGGCTTCCAGCAGCGCTCGCAAATAAAAGAGCTCGTCGATGGCTGCGGCGTCCAGCATGGTGACCACGGCGCCGCGATGGGCTTCGAACTTCACCAGCCCCTGCGCTTCCAGCTGCATCAGGGCTTCGCGCACCGGAATGCGGCTCACGGCCAGCTCTTTGGCAATGGCATCCTGACGCAAGGGGGCGCCAGCGGGGAACTCCCCACGGAGGATCCGGCCACGGAGGTTTTCCATCACCATCTGGGTTCGGGTCTTGTAGGGTGGGGTCATGGTCGGGTCACGATTGGGCGTTACAGAATTGTATATTGTATAAAGTTTGGCTGAATCTAACCTGTCACAATGGGCAAAGGCAAGGTTTTGGCCCCTTGAATGGGGCCGATGGCGGCGTTCGAGGCTCCACAAAAACAAAAATGCCGATCAGCGTGGCTGACCGGCATGATGTCACTGATACGAAGCGAGCCTGTTACAGCTGCGGGCCTGCCGCAACCAGACGTTTGCCTTCGTCGTTATCGGTGAAGCGCTCGAAGTTCTTGATAAAGCGCCCTGCCAGATCGACGGCCTTGGCATCCCACTCGGCCTTGTCGGCGTAAGTGTCGCGCGGGTCGAGGATCGCCGGGTTCACATCGTGTAGCGCGGTCGGGATCTCCAGATTGAAGATCGGCAGCACCTTGGTCTCGGCCTTCTCGATGGAGCCATCCAGGATGGCATCGATGATGGCGCGGGTATCCTTGATGGAGATGCGCTTGCCGGTGCCGTTCCAGCCTGTGTTGACCAGATAGGCTTCTGCACCTGCCGCTTCCATCCGTTTCACCAGCTCCTGACCGTACTTGGTCGGGTGCAGGGAGAGGAAGGCTGCGCCGAAGCAGGAGGAGAAGGTCGGAGTCGGCTCTGTGATGCCGCGCTCGGTACCGGCCAGTTTGGCGGTGAAGCCAGACAGGAAGTGGTACTTGGTCTGCTCCTTGGTCAGTTTGGAGACCGGAGGCAGCACACCGAAGGCATCGGCAGTCAGGAAGATCACCTTGGTGGCGTGACCTGCCTTGGAGACCGGCTTGACGATGTTGTCGATGTGATAGATCGGGTAGGAGACGCGGGTGTTCTCGGTCTTGGAGCCATCATCGAAGTCGATGGTGCCATCGGCAGCAACGGTCACGTTCTCCAGCAGCGCATCGCGACGGATGGCGTGGTAGATGTCCGGCTCGGCCTCTTCGGAGAGCTTGATGGTCTTGGCGTAGCAGCCCCCTTCGAAGTTGAACACGCCGTGGTCATCCCAGCCGTGCTCGTCATCGCCGATCAGCTGGCGCTTGGGATCGGTGGAGAGGGTGGTCTTGCCGGTGCCGGAGAGGCCAAAGAAGATGGCGACGTCGCCGTCCTGACCCACGTTGGCGGAGCAGTGCATGGAGGCAATGCCGCGCAGGGGCAGGAAGTAGTTCATCATGGAGAACATGCCCTTCTTCATCTCGCCACCGTACCAGGTGCCACCGATGAGCTGCATCTTCTCGGTCATGTTGAAGGCAACAAAGTTCTCGGAGTTGAGACCCTGCTCCTTCCAGTTCGGGTTGGTGCACTTGGCACCGTTCATCACCACGAAGTCAGGCTTGAAGGTTTTCAGCTCTTCATCGCTCGGACGGATGAACATGTTTTTCACGAAGTGTGCCTGCCAGGCCACCTCGGTGATGATGCGCACGGCCAGGCGGGTATCCGGGTTGGCACCGCAGAAACCGTCGACCACAAACAGGCGCTTGCCGGAGAGCTGTTTGGTGACCAGCCCTTTCAGATGTGACCACACTTCCGGGGTAATGGCTTTGTTATCGTTTTTACCCTGGTCAGACCACCACACAGTATCCTGGGTAGTGGCATCTTTGACGATATATTTATCTTTCGGGGAGCGACCGGTGAAGATACCGGTGTTTACGTTGACGGCGCCCAGCTCGGTCACCACACCGCGCTCGAACCCTTCCAGGTCAGGGCGTGTCTCTTCCGCGAAAAGCTGCTCGTAAGAGGGGTTGCGAACGATTTCTTGGCTGTTTTTGATGCCGTACTGGTCCAGTCCTAATTGTTGGGCCAGGGTGGGTTCTGCCACGATTGTCATTGTATTCTCCTGGGTTCAGAGGTTGGTAGGGTTCTATCTGACGGTCATCCTATCACTTAGGTGGTAGAGTTTAGCGATCGCCATCAAACTTTATAAAATAGGGTATTTTTTTGTTATTAAAGTTAAAGGCGGGTTTTGCCCGCCTTTAATTAGTGTAACTGGTTTGCATCATTGCCGGGAGCCCTGCTGAACAGGGTTTCGACATCGATCCCATTAAATTGGTACTGGGCGCCGCAATAATCACAGTGCATGTCGATCTTGCCGAGCTCCTGCACCATCTCCATGACCTCTTCCTTTTCTATCTGCAACAGGGCCCCTTCGCAGCGCTCGCGGGAGCAGGTGCAGCGGAACTCGACCGCCTGCGGATCGAACACCCGCACCTTGTCCTGATGGTAGAGACGGTAGAGGATCTCTTCTGCCTGCAGGCCGAACAGCTCTTCATCCTTGATGGTGCTGGTGAGCTGGGTCAGGTGATCGAAATCGTTGCTGTGATCCTCGCTCTGGGCGGGCAGCTCCTGCAGCATGATGCCGGCAGCGCGCGGTTCGCCTTCATGGTAGCCGGTGCGGATCCACAGCTTGGTGGCCAGCTGTTCGGAGCGGGCGAAGTAGTGCTCCAGGCAGCCTGCCAGGGTGTCGGCGTCCAGCGCGATGATGCCCTGATAGCGCTCGCCCTGCTCCGGGGTGATGGTGATGATCAGCTGGCCGTTGCCAATCAGGCTCTGCAGCTTGCCATCGCTCGGCAGCTCGCCTTCATAGCGGGCCACGCCGCGCAACTGCTGGTTGTTGTCACCGTTGATCACGGCCAGACGCACCGGGCCATCGCCCTGCAGTTGCACCGTGATGGAGCCTTCAAACTTGAGGGTGGCGGTCAGCAGGCTGGTGGCGACCAGCAGCTCGCCCAGCAGTTTTTGCACCTGCACCGGGTAGTTCTGGGCTTCCACTACGTGGCGGTAGGTGTGATCCAGCTGGACCAGCTCGCCACGCACTTCGTACTCTTCAAACAGATAGCGATACAGCAGATCTTGGTTGCTCATCATGTATTCCTGGCTTTTCGGTGAGGTAAATCGGGCGGGCTGGGGTTGATGCCAGCCCGGTATCAAATCGGGGTCGGTCAGTACTGTTTGACCTTGAGCAACTGGCGTCGCTCCTGCTTGTCGGGGCGGCGCTCGGGGCTGGGGGCAAACTGGCTATTGAAGCGGCGCGCCTCGCTGTTCTCGGCCCGTTTTTTCAGGCTCTCGGCGGTCTCTTCATAGAGCTGCTGGGCCAGCGGGGCCGATTTGCGCTGCTCGCTCAAGGCCAGCACCCGCACTTCGCGTTCGTCCTGCCCCTGCCAGAAGCGGATCAGTGCACCCACTTCCACCTGTTTGCCCGGTTTGCTGCGCTGACCATTGTAGTGCACCTTGCCCCCGTCGATCTGATCCCGCGCAATGGAGCGGGTCTTGTAGAAACGGGCCGCCCACAACCACTTGTCGAGACGAACCTCGAGGGCACTTTCTGCATGATTGGGCATGAACAGGCTCCATAACGGGGAAAAGAGGTGGTCGATTATACCAGAGCACGGGGTCGGGATAGAAACCGGGCAGCCGCTGCGCGGGGCGCAAACCATGTCAAGGTGATGCAACATATGGGCAGTTTGCTGATTCACAAGGGAAAGCCGCTGCTTTATCGGGTACTAATGGGGGCAGGGAGGGGCCTTCATACCGCGCATATAAAGCTGCCGCCCCGGTTGGGGGCGGCAGCGTTCAAATCCGTTGACCATGTCAGAGTCAGAAGTGATCGTGCTGATCCGGCTTCTTCTGGTCGTGGGGGCCTTCGCTGTGGGCGATGGCGGTACGGATGAGGTCAACCCCGGCACGGATAATCAGCACCCCCATGTTGACCAGCTTGACGCAGACCCACATGAAGGTGATGAGCAGGATCAGCTTGAGCACGGTCTGGAACGCTTCCAGGAAGTTCTGCTCCAGCTGGGCGGTCAGGCCGTTGGCGCTGGTCATCAGCCAGGTGTAAACCTCGCGCACGAACGGGATGCGGCTTGGCATCTCCAGTACATCCAGTGCGGCAGGAAGCGCCTGGAAGATGACGATGCTGCCGAACAGGATCAAAATGACACCGATGGCGATGCCGAGGAAAAAGCCGAACTGTCTCATGGAGGGCTCCAGCGTTTGCTGCATGAAATTGAAGATAGCCGCCAATAGTAGGGAGTGCCCTGCTTCATCGCAATCTTCCGTGTACCGCCTGCGCGGCGGGAACGGCAGCGATCCGGCCGCTACCGTTGCCCAACTATCTGATTTCTGGGAGGCTTGTCGCCATTGTGCATAGGGAAAGCAAATTGATGTCGAGAACCCTCTTTTTACTCTTGCTGGCGTTGTGTGCCGCTCTGCCAGCCCTGAGCGCCGAACCGGCGGCTCCCTCGGCAGCCGCCTGCGCCATCCGCCATCAGGATCAACTGCTGCTGGTGCAGGATCGCATCTCCTCCCGCTACAGCCTGAGCGGTGGCTATATCGATGGCGGCGAGCGCCCCGAGCAGGCGGCGCTGCGCGAACTCTTTGAGGAGACCGGCTTGCAGGGGGAGGTGGTGCAGGAGCTGGGTCGCTGGCAGCGGGCGGTTATCTTCGCTTGTCGCACTCTGGAACCGATTGTCGCCCAGCAAGATTCCGATTTTGTCTCGCTGCTGAAGGCCCCCAATCTGGGCGGGGAGATACTCAATGCCAGGCTGATCGCGGTGGACAAGCTGCCCCGCGAGCAGCGCCGCTTCCCGGATCAGCTCGACTGGCTGCAATCCCGACTGGATAAGGTGCCCGAGAGCGAGGTGCACTGGCAGGCCGATTTCGTGATGCAGGGCAATGCGCTGCATCAGGTCGAGATCCCGCTGATGCTGCGGCTGCAGCAGTGGCTGGGGCCCGATGTCTGGTGGCTGTCGGTCAGCAATCTGTTTGGTTCAGGCGGCTTTCAGCTTGCCCTGATACCTTTGCTGCTCCCGCTGCTGGGATGGCCGCGGCTGCGCCAGTTGCTGTTCGCCATGCTCTGGCTCGGCTTGCTGGTGCAGGCAAGCAAGGAGGGGATCGGCTGGCCGCGCCCCTTCCATCTGCAACCTGAACTGGCAACCCAGAGTGCGCAAGGCTTTGGCATGCCGAGCGGTCACACCGCCTCGGCCCTGCTGTTCTGGGGGGCGCTGCTTGGCTGGCTCTGGCCTGCCCGGCGGGGGCTGGCCTATTCGCTGGCCTTGCTGCTGGCGCTGACCACAGGTCTGGCGCGGGTCTGGCTCGGGGTGCACTTTATCTCCGATGTGGCGGCGGGGTTGCTGATCGGCACCTTGCTGCTGGCGGTTCGTCCCTGCTGGCGTGCCGACAGGCAGTCGGCGGCTTGGCTGCTGCTGATTGCATCTGCGCTGGCGCTCGGGGGGCTGACCCAGTCGGCCCATCTGGCCGGGATCGGCATGGCGGCCCTCGGGCTCTGGGTTGGCGGTTTGCTTACCCTGACTCGCGGCGGTTATCCCCCCATTGTGACCGGCGCGGTCACGTTGGCGGGGGGCGCGGCGATAGGGGCGGGGCTCTGGGCGCTGCCGCTGCTGACCAGCAGTTCGCTGGCCATACTGCTTGGTCAGTTTGTGCTCTTTTTCGGGCTGGGGCTCTGGTTGAGCGCTGGCCTCTGGTGGATACTCTCTTTCTTGAAATGCGACACACGACCCAAGGGCAACGGCTCTGACAAGGGAACTCTATGAATGTGAAAAAAGTGGATTTGGCCAAGATAACCCTGGGGGTGCTGTTTCTCAGCATCCTGATTATCTCCTGTTTCCTGGTGTTGCAGCCCTTCCTGCCTGCGCTGGTGTGGGCCACCATGATCACCATCGCCACCTGGCCGCTGATGTTGATGGTGCAGCGCCTGTTGTGGGGCAAGCGCACCCTGGCGGCCCTCTTTATGACGCTGGTGCTGCTGCTGATGTTCGTTATCCCGCTCTTTATGACGCTGGCCAATGTGGCTGAGAAGGCCCCCATGCTGATCGAGCTGGGTACCCATATCAGCCAGTCACCGCCGCCGGAGCTGCTCTGGCTGCAACAGATCCCGCTGGTGGGCGACAAGCTCTATGACTTCTGGCAGCAAATTCTGGCGAGCGGTGGTCAGGTGCTGTTTGCCAAGCTGGCCCCCTATTTCGGTCAGACCGCCCGCTGGCTGGCCTCTCAGGCCGGTAATCTTGGCTTGCTGTTCGTTCACTTCCTGCTGACGGTCGGTATCTGCGGTGTGCTCTATCACTCGGGTGAAGTGGTGGCGACCGGCATTCGCCGCTTTGCCCACCGGCTGGCGGGTCAGCGTGGTGACAATGCCACCGTGCTCGCTTCACAGGCGATCCGTGCCGTGGCGATGGGGGTGGTGGTGACTGCGCTGGTGCAATCCTCGGTAGCCGGTGTCGGCCTGCTGATTGCCGGTATCCCCTACGCCATGGTGCTGGTGGTGGTGATGTTCCTGCTGATCGTCGCCCAGATCGGCCCCTTCCCGGTGCTGCTGGCCTGTATCGGCTACCTCTACTGGAGCGGCGACACTACCTGGGGCACCTTCCTGCTGGTGTGGTCACTGATTGCGGGCACCATGGACAACTTCCTGCGCCCCTTCCTGATCAAGCGGGGCGCCGACTTGCCGCTCATCCTCATTCTGGTGGGGGTAATCGGTGGCTTGCTGACCATGGGGATCATCGGTCTGTTTATCGGCCCCGTGGTGCTGGCGGTGGGCTACACCCTGCTGGATGCCTGGATCAAGGAAGATGACCAACCGGCGACCGCTGCGGTTGAAGCGCCCAAAGCCCAATAACGATTCAGTAAAAAGACGATTTGGTAACAAGACGATTCAGCCATCCATCGCTGATGCCAGGAGCCGCCCATAAGGGCGGCTCTTTTATTTGTGGTGATTATGATTATGGCGATCGTGTCAGATTGGCTGATCCGCGCCAGCCTCCATATCCCACATATGACCGTCTCATGTAGGTTCGATTAGCGAAGCGTAATCGGACGATCGAGATGCCGCTGTTCTGGTTTTATCCGTGAATCAGCGGCATCTGGCAGAGGGGAAATATGGATGGCCGTTATTGCGGGGAAATAGATTTACGCGAACGTCCGATTACGCCTGATAGCTAATCGAGTCTACGGGCTGATTTCACTCACATTACCCCAAAATTGCTCTAGTGCGTGCCATTACATAGAGGATTGGGGGCCCAGAAATCGAATTAACGCATTAGGGGGGGCGGGCCCCATTAGATTCGTATTTTGCAGGTCCTCGAGTATTCCGACGCGTGTCGCTTCTCTAACATAGTCGTCGCCCTCTGTACACCAACGTTCGATAACAGAAAAGATATCACGAAGCTCATTTTCACAACCCTCCTGATAGAGCGAGGAGACCAGCCGTGCGATGTCGCCAAAAAATAAATAAAGAGGAAGAGCTACACCATCATCCCGCCAATCTTCGAGAAAAGCGGACCACAGCGGCTTTACCCTAGGGCAAACAGTCAGCAAAGGTCCCATCATTTCGTTGCGGTTGATCATTCAAGTACCATCTAATGCCGCGCTCTGCGGCAATTTAGAACACAGCAGAAAGTTAGCCCTGCTGCAAAAAAGACATCCGTATTGTCCGTCACGGCATACTAGCCATTGCCCAAACAAGCCAAGCATTGTAAGCCGTCTCGGTAGCGGTATTCAGCCTTCCAGTAATGGCTAATATCGAGTTCGGCAAATTCCACATACTTTTCCAGTTCATATCGCCGATTGAAAGACCGTTTGAGAACAATAAGTAACTGACATTTAGGCTGCCAATCTGAAACTTCTTGAATGGAGTTTCCCAATGCCAGTTCCGCCTCGAGGATCTTCTTTAGCGGTGCAGCGATAAGTTCGATGTTCATGATTTCCTTGCCACCTAGCACTGTTGAGATAAAAGGCGATACGAATCCGTTAAGAGATTGCTCTATATAACGCTGACATACCCAGAAAAATTTACTTTAAATCAAGATATCACCAACCATTCTTTGGTGCTAAGCGCATTCGCTTTGCGTTGTCTTTTGGCCCTGCTTTTTACTGCCGAGCAAAAATACACTTAAGGAGCGCCCATGGAAAGCGCCACCCAGTTTCAACTTTTTGAATAACTAGGGAGTGTGATCGCGGTGATACCCCATATGGTATTGCTGGCCAATATGCGGAACGGTGGCGGATCAGGGGCCCGTGGTTAACAGAAATGGCATGAATAAATAACCTGGGGCGTGGCAACACCCCGGGTTATCAGTGGGTAGATGAGGGTCAGGCTGGCTGGTGCAGGGTGATGCAGCGAATTCCACCACTGGCGACGACCTTGTCGTCAGATTCGGAGGCGAACCCGACCAAGAGCAGAGCGGGCTTGCCACCCTCTGAGGTAGGTCACTGAATCGGGGGCGCTGGCGTGGTTAAATGGTCGGCTCACATCTTGCCGGATATTGCTGTGACCATGCCATCTGACCTTCAGCCATTGCAGCCCAGGCCTGACTATCTGCAGGCATCCTGGCTGCGCTGCGCCCACCAGACCAGTGCCACCCTCTGGCATCCGCCCCACAGCGCCAAGGGGCAGACCTTGCAGAGCCTGCGCCAGCGCAAGCGCGACCTGCTCACCACCGGCGAGATGGCCCTCGAAGATCTCTACGAATTTATGGAGGGGCGCCCCTGCGCTCTGCTGCTCACCGACGAGAGCGGCTGCCTGCTGGCCCAGACCGGCCACCCCGACACCCTGCGCGAGCTGGCGGTGCTGGGGTTTGGCCCCGGCGCCTTTTTCAGCGAGGGGCGCATCGGCACCAATGCCATCAATCTGGCGGCGCTGGAGGGCGTGCCGCTCTGCGTCAGCGGTGCCCAGCACTTCAACCAGACCCTCCATCCTTGGCACAGCTGCGCCAGTCCGGTCTACAACAGCAATGGCCGTCAGGTCGCCATCATCGCCTTGATCTGCAAGGTGGAGGAGGCGAGCGCCGGCGATCTGGCGCTCACCGTCAGCGCCGGGCGCGAGCTGGCCCATCTGCTGCAGATGGAGACCCTGATGCAGGAGTCCCAGCATCACCTGAGCGAACTTTATGCCCTGCTCGACGGTATGGATGACGGCGTGCTGGCCTGGGATCCGCAGGGCCGCTTGCGCTACCTCAACGCGCTGGCGGCCCACCGGCTGTGGCTCGATCCCGCGCTCTGTCTTGGTCAGCCGCTGGAGCAGCACCTGCTGCTACCCCAGCGGTTGCAGCTGGCCATCAGGGGGCAGACGCCGCTCAGCCATGTGGAGGTGACGCTGGAGCGGCTTGGTGCGCAGGAGGGGGAGTTTATCAATGCGCTGGTGAGCCTCAAGCCGTTGCCGGGGCCGGAGGGGGTCAGCTTTATCGCCTTGCTGCACCCGGTCGATCGGCTGCGGGCCATTCATCAGCTGCGCCAGACGGTGCCCGAGCTGTCGGCGCTGGTGGGGGAGTCGAGCGCCATGCGCAAGCTGCTGCGCTATGCCCGGCAGGCGGCCCAGAGTCAGGGGCCGATCCTGCTGCGCGGCGAGGAGGAGGTGGGCAAGGCCCAGCTGGCGGAGGCGATCCACTTTGGCAGCGAACGGGCCGCCGGGCCCCTTATTACCCTCAACTGCAAGGCGCTGCCGAGCGAGCGAATGGCGCTGGAGCTGATGGGCTCCGACGAGGCGGGGCAGGAGCGGGCGGGCAAGTTCGAGCTGGCCCACGGCGGCACCTTGGTACTGGAGCAGGTGGAGTGCCTCTCTGCTCCTATGCAGGCGGCGCTGCTGCAACTGCTCAAGACCGGTCGCATCCAGCGCTTTGATTCGGCCCGCATCCTGCCGCTCAAGGTGCGGATTATCGCCACCAGCAGCGCCCCGTTGGAGCAGCTGGTGCAGGAGGGATTGTTTGGCCGCCAGCTGCTCTATGCCTTGCAGGCGTGCGAGCTGTGGCTGCCGGGATTGCGGGAGCGCGCGGCCGATCTGCCGGGCCTGATCAGCCAGCAGCTGACGGCGCAGGGGCGCGAGCCGGTGCGCCAGTTCAGTCCGGCGGCTCTGGACTGTCTGCTCGCCTATCCCTGGCCCGGTAATCTGGGGGAGCTGCGCAGCGCGGTCGAGCATGCGCTGCTTCACGCCGGTCAGGGGCCGATCCCGCCCGAGGCGCTGCCCGCAGCCATTCGGCACGGCTATCAGCAGGTGGCGGACGAGGTGGTGGGGCAACCGCTGCTCACCCTGGCGGAGCTGGAGCGACAAGCCATCTTGCGCTGCGCCCATGCCAGCAAGGGGCAGGTGAGCCAGATGGCCCAACATCTTGGCATCAGTCGCACTACTCTGTGGCGGCGGCTCAAGCTGCTCGAGATCGATCCCGCCGACTATCACGGCTGATAGTTATTCAGGCTGTTGCGAACCGGCCCGTAGAAAATGAAAAGGCCCCGCAGTTGCGGGGCCGTTTTTATATGGAAGGGTCAGCTGTGGTGCAGTTACAGCCCAAGCTGGTGGGCGGTGACGATAGCCGCCAGCACATCCTCGGCGGTGACCTTGAACGGCATGTTGTGGATGGTCTCGCCCTCGGCTGTGGAGGCTTTGGCCACCTCCATCAGGCGCGCCATATCCAGCTCCTTGACCCCCATCATATGCAGGTTGGTCGGCAGGCCGATCGAGCGGCAGAACGCCAGCACCGTCTCGATCTCCGCCATCGGCGCATTCTCCAGCACCAGCTGCACCAGGGTACCGAATGCCACTTTCTCACCGTGATAGAGGTGGTGACACTCGGCGAGCTGGGTCAGGCCGTTGTGGATGGCGTGGGCGGCGGCCAGTCCGCTGCTCTCGAAGCCGATACCGCTCAGGTAGGTGTTGGCCTCGATGATGTTCTCCACCGCCTTGGTGCAGAGCCCCTGTTCCACCGCCAGCTTGGCCTTGTAACCGTCGGCCAGCAGGGTCTTGTAGCAGAGCTCGGCGATGGCCTGCGCCGCCAGCGTCGAGGCACCACCGGCCATGGTCTGGCAACCGGAGACCTTGTTGGCGCGCGCCTCGAAGTAGGTGGAGAGCGCATCCCCCATGCCGGAGACCAACAGCCGTACCGGAGCGCGGGAGACCACGCCGGTATCCATGATGACCATGTTGGGGTTGGTCGGGATCATCAGGTATTCGCTGAACTGCCCTTCCGGGGTGTAGATGACCGCCAGCGCACTGGTGGGGGCATCGGTGGAGGCGATGGTCGGCACTATGACCACCGGCACCTTCTGGTAGAAGGCGACCGACTTGGCGGTATCCAGCGTCTTGCCGCCGCCGATGCCGATGATGACGTCAAACGGGGTCAGCTTGCAGCGGGCCAGCAGACGGTCGATCTCGGGGCGGGAGCACTCGCCGTTGAAGCAGTCGAACTCCGGCTTGATACCGGCGCCGTGGAAGCTGGTGGCCACGGTATCGCCTACCAGCTTGGTGACGAAGGCGTCGGCCAGAATAAGCGGCTTGCTACCGAGTGCTTTAACGTAGTTGCCGATATTGGCGAGGGCCCCGTTGCCTTGCACGTATTTGCTGGGGCTGATGATGATGCGGTCCATATTCTATCCCTCTCTCTAGTTCATAAGACGTCTTTTGAAACTAACAGGGGCGAAGGGGCGGCAGTGCCGGGGACTCCTTCGTCTTGAATGAAGCTGCACAGGCTCAGCGAGCGAGTGCAGCCCTTGAAACAGTGGTGTGCGGCGTCAGTCGCCGAAGCGCTCGTCGGCCAGCTGCTGGAAGCAGGTCAGTGCGGCGCTGGCATCCTCCCCGCGTGCCAGCAGGGTGAGTTGGTCGCCCTGACGCACGTTGAGCATGGCGAGCCGGGTCAGGCTGCGGGGATTGGCCTCTTTATCCCCCTTTTGCAGCTTGAGTTCGGCGGCAAAGGGCTTGAGGGCGGCCACCAGCCGGGCGGCGGGGCGCACATGCAGGCCGTGGGGGTTATCCACCACCACCTCGCAGCGCAGCCAGCCGTCGTCGGCAACGGGGGCCGTCTCGGTGGCGGCCTGCGCTGCGCTGGCTGGCAGCATCGCCTGTTTCGGGCCCAGCGCGCCGAGCGCCTCGGCGGCTACCTCATCCAGCGTCAGGCCGGAACCGGCCGCCACCACGGCGGCCAGAGTGCCTTCGACCAGCGGGGCCGGGCAGAGCCGCACCCGGGCGCTCAGCTCCGGGGGCAGCAGTTCGAGGGCGGTTTCGGCGCTCAGCAGGGCGCTGCCCAAGTCCATCAGCACCAGCACGCCGCTGCCGTCATCCGCCTCTTCAATCGCACTCATCACGGCGATGGCATCGGTGCCGATGGGGTGGTCGGGGTCATCGACCCCAGCCGCCAGCAGCAGGCGGGCCGGGCTGCCGAGCTGGTCGGCCAGCGCTTTCAAGCCGGCGGCCAGCATGGCGCTGTGAGAGACAACTACGATTCCGATCATGTCACAACCTCGCTCTGTCACGCAGGGCGGTCAGCAGCAGCAGGGTCGAGGTGGCCCCTGCATCCTGATGGCCGATGCTGCGCTCGCCAAGATAGCTGGCGCGCCCCTTGCGGGCCTGCATCTGGATGGTCGCCTCGGTACCGGCCGCAGCGGCTGCCACCGCCTTGTCCAGCGCTTCGTTGAGGGGCAGCTCTTGCTGCTGCGCCTGTTGCAGGGCGGCCAGTGCCGGCCACCAGGCGTCGCACATTGTCTTGTCGCCCGGCTCGGCACGGCCGCGGGAGACGATCCCCTCCACCCCGTCACTCAGCATTTTGCACAGCTGGCTGAGGCTCAGGCTCTGGCAGGCATCGCTGCTGGCCGCGGCCCGGATAAAGAAGGTGCCGTAGAGCGGTCCGCTGGCGCCGCCGACCGAGGAGAGCAGGGTCATGCCGGTGGTTTTCAGCACCTGCCCGATGTCCTTGTCCGCCACTGCCGGCAGCTTCTCGGCCACCTTGGTAAAGCCGCGCTGCATATTGAGGCCGTGGTCGCCGTCGCCGATGTCGGTATCCAGCGCGGTGAGGTAGTCACGCTGCTCGGTAAAGATGTGTTCGCAGTCGAGCAGCCAGTTGACGATTTGGTGTTTGCTTAGCATGGCTATCGGCACTCCTTAGCAGCCGCGACGTAGGGCGGGGGTGTGAACGGGGGCATCCCACAGGGTCATCAGCTCGTCATCCACCTTGAGCAGGGTGATGGAGATGCCGGTCATGTCGAGGGAGGTGCAGTAGGGGCCGATCAGGTTGCGCACCAGATGGATGCCCGCCTCTTCGCAAAGGGTGGCAAGGCGACCATAGACGCCATAGAGCTCGGAGATGGGGGTACCACCCAGGCTGTTGACCAGCGCGATAACCCGATCGCCCGCATTCAGCGGTTCGATAAAGGTGTGCTCTTCCTGCCAGCTGCCGCTGGTGCGATCCCAGTGACGCAGGGTGCGGCCATAGGGGGTATTGTCAGCAAGCTCGCTGAACATGTCGTCCACCAGGGTATTGAGGTCGGTGAAGGGGCGGCGCTCGATGCCCGGTTCGCCGTGGATACCGACGCCGAACTCCAGCTCGTTGTCCGCCAGAGTGAAGAAGGGCTTGCCAGCGGCAGGCACGGTGCAGGCATGCATGGCCACGCCTATGGTGCGGCTCTGGTTGTTGATGCGACGGGCCAACGCCTCGCAGCGCGCCAGATCGTAGCCCGCCTCGGCGGCGGCACCGACCAGCTTCTCGCACAGCACGGTCGTGGCAACGCCACGGCGACCGGCGGTGTAGAGGCTGTCTTTGACTGCCACGTCGTCATCGATCAGGGCGAAGCCCACTTTTACACCATCGCCATGCAGCAGCTCGACCGCGGTCTCGAAGTTGAGTACGTCGCCGGTGTAGTTCTTCACCAGAAACAGCACGCCTGCGCCGCCATCAACGGCCTGACCGCACTCGTACATCTGATCCGGGGTCGGGGAAGTAAAAATCTCGCCGGGGCAGGCGCCATCCAGCATCCCTTTGCCCACCAGACCGCCGTGCATCGGCTCGTGGCCGCTGCCACCGCCGGAGACCAGCGCCACCTTGCCCATCACGGGGGAGTCGGCGCGGGTGATGTAGTGGGGTTCGATACGTACCTTGAGCTCGGGGTGGGCGGCTGCCATCCCCATCAGTTGTTCACGGACCACGGCATCGACGGCATTGATCAGTTTCTTCATGGCTCACTCCTTGGCTTGCCACCGCTCGGGTGGGCAAATGGTTGATGGAGCCAGTCTAACGACAGAAAAAGGGATAAAAATGACGGTCGGTTTGGTTCGGATTTGAAACAGCAGGAGGGTGATGGATGTTTCAATCTGAAACGGCGCAGGGCAAGCGAGCGGGAAACTGTTAGCTGACTCACAGCCATGAAAAAGGGCCCCGCAGGGCCCTTCGCTATAACCGGAATATGTAGACGGGTTAGATGGCCCAGCCACCGGCGTAGAAGACCACCAGCGCCACGGCGATGATGACGGTGCCGACGTTCAGCTTCTTCCACTCGGCAGCGAACAGACGACCGATGACCAGCGCTACGAAGCCCAGCATGATGCCGGTCACGATGTTGCAGGTGAGCACGATAAAGACGGCGCACAGCATGCCGGAGAGCGCATCGACCGAGTCGCTGAAGTCCAGCTTGGTGACGTTGCCCAGCATCAGCAGACCGACGTACATCAGGGCCGGTGCGGTGGCGTAAGCCGGTACCAGATAGCTCAGCGGGGAGAGGAAGATCATCAGCAGGAACAGCACGCCGACCAGCGCGGCGGTCAGACCGGTCTTGCCGCCAGCTGCGGTGCCTGCGGCAGACTCGATGTAGACGGCAGCCGGAGCGCCACCGACGGCGCCTGCCACCATGCTGCTGACGGAGTCGGCAGTCAGGGCCTTGCCGCCGCTGATGATATGGCCACGCTCGTTGATGAGGCCCGCCTGACCGGCCACGGCACGGATGGTGCCGGTGGCGTCAAACACGGCTGTCATCACCAGTGCCAGTACGGTCGGAATGACCACCGGATTGAGGGCGCCCAGCAGATCCATGCTGCCTACCAGCGAGCCCTTCTCGCCAGTCAGGCTCGGCATGGCGAAGAAGCCCTGCCAGGTCACTTTGGGGTCGAAGATAAGGCCGAGGATGGAGATGGCGATGATCACCATCAGGATGCCGCCCGGCACCTTGCGGCGCTCCAGACCGAAGATGGCAGCCAGACCCAACACCGTCATGATGACCGGGAAGGAGGTTACTTCACCCAGTTGCACCGGCAGACCGGCCCCTTCGTTCTTAATCACCATGCCGACGCCGTTGGTGGCGATCAGCAGCAGGAACAGACCGATACCGATGCCGGTGCCGTGAGCGATGCCGGAGGGGAGGTTATCCAGGATCCACTGGCGCACGCCGGTGACGCTGATCAGGGTAAACAGCACCCCCATCAGGAAGATGGCGCCCAGGGCGACCGGAATGCTCAGTCCCTGACCCAGCACCAAGCTGAATGCGGTAAATGCGGTCAGAGAGATGGCGCAACCGATAGCCATCGGCAGCTTGGCCCACAGGCCCATCAGCAGGGAGCCGAAGGCGGCGATCAAGCAGGTGGCAACAAACACCGGGCCCTGCTCAAAGCCGGCAGCACCCAGCATGTTAGGCACCACTATGATGCTGTAGACCATCGCCAGGAAGGTGGTCAACCCCGCGACCAGCTCCTGACGCACGCTGCTGCCGCGCGCAGAAATGGAAAAATAAGAGTCCAGAAAGCCGCCAGTCCCTGTTTGGGCGGCCATATCTTGCTTTGCCATAACTAATCCTGAAAGTGTGAAGGAAATCGTTTGCGTTGGTGGCGCGCAAAATAGCAAGAATTCGCGGCAAATACAGCGGATAGCCTGACTTTTTCGTCACTATTCTACATTTTGAGTCCATTCGGAGCTCATTCTAAGACTCAAGCGGTGAGAGCGTGTAAGGGAGGGATCAAGCGGTCGGGGGAGGGGAGATCTGTGAGGAAAAAGCGGGGAAAAACAAAAAACCCGCCTAAGCGGGTTTTTTTAAATTCTTGCAGAGCTGTCAGCAGTTGGCATGAGCCATCAGCAGCATGCTCTGGCTTGAATTACAGACCAACTACGTTGGCAGCAGCCGGGCCTTTCTGACCTTGCTCGATGGTGAACTCAACGCGCTGACCTTCGTCCAGAGTTTTGAAGCTGGTGGACTGGATAGCGGAGAAGTGTACGAACACGTCTTTGCTGCCGTCAGCCGGGGAGATGAAACCAAAACCTTTCTCAGCGTTGAAGAACTTAACGGTACCAGTCATTTTGTTAGACATAATAATTTCCTTAAATAGTGTTGAATGCCACCTAAATGGCAATTTTTGATTTTTCGTCAGCAATACGTATGGGGAGCACTAAAGAAGGAGAATTATTTGATAAGAGTTATCCGAGGATAACGCTTATGCTAATCACTGCTTTACTAAAATGACTGCCTAACATAATCAGGTCTGAACTGCCGAACCATCGAGAAAGATTAAAACACGCTCTCATTTTTAAAGCAAACTTTATCTCGATATTAATGTTTTGTAACAGCCAAAAATATCATTTTTTATAGTAAACATGATGCATTTCAACGGCATAGAAAAAGCAGTGCAGACTCATATCACCCTGTAGCAAACCGGATTCGGCTTTTTTGTCCTGACTATGTAGCCAGTCTGGCAAAAAATATGAGAAAAAATGAAAAGGTGGCGATAGATGGGATTGTCAGTGAGCGTTCTCTCTAACTCACAATGTAAATCACTTCTTTGCTGCTGCGATTAGCTTCTGAGCGGCAAATCAATGGCAGCGCCAAATCTGGCGCATCGAGCATCGCCCAGACATGCAAACGCCCGCAGGCACAAGTGCCAGCGGGCGTTTTGCAAGAAGGGATCAGCGCTTGCTGCGAAACTTGTTGCTGACCGAATCAATCCAGCTGAAGGTTTCCGGCAGTACCTGATTCTTGGCGCGCTCTTTGGCTTTCTCGCGAGCCAGCTTGGAGGCTGCCTTGGCCGCTTCGGCGCGGTCGGCCACAATTTTCAGGCGACCCTCTTCGCGGATCTTGTTCCGCTCTCCGTTGGTCAGCTGGTGGTCTGCATTGGCTTGTGCCTTTTGCAATAACAAGGCTATCTCGGCTTTTTCGGCCTCGGTCAGATCTTTCATTTCCAGCTTTTTCACGGCGCGCTCCTGCGGCAGGGTGGTTAGACACCCTAACACAGTTGTGCCGATCACTTCTTATGCAATCGGCTTTCCTGCAGTAAAAATGCGGGTTTGTGCCAACTTTCCGTTATTTCGCTGCCACTTTCCCGCCTGTTTGCCACATTTCAATTTATGGCGAGCGGTGAGTGCAGCTCTTGCTCCTCCGGCTCGACGTGGATAAGCACGATGGCGTGGGGCAGCTGCGCCATGATGGCGTGTTCGATGCGATCACAGATATCGTGGGCTTCTCCGATGCTCATCTCCGGGGGCAGGGTGAGGTGGAAGTCGATATGGCGGCGGCGTCCGGCACGACGGCTGCGCAGATCGTGGAAACCACTGGCGGCAGGGCAGCATTCGGTGATGATGCGGCTGGTCATCGCCAGCTCTTCCGGGCTCATGCTCTGGTCGATCAGCGGCTGGAAGGCCTCGTTGAGCATGCTGATCGCCTCTCTGACAATAAAGATGGCGACCGCAATGGCGACCAGCGGGTCGAGGATGGCGAGGGAGTAGCCGAACAGACCGGCCAGCCAGATCCCGCCAAGACCGACGGCGACACCGGCTGAAGTGAGTACATCCGCCTTGAGATGAAGCGCATCGGCAGCCAGCGCGACCGACTCCTCCTCTCGGGCCACCTTGTAGAGGTAGGCCGAGACACCGCTGTTGACCAGCGCCGAGATCACCATCACCAGCACGCCCCAGCCAATGCTTTCAATCGGGCTGGGGGTGATCAGCTTGTCGACGGCTTCGAAGATGATCCAGCCCGCGGCCAGCAAGATAAGCAGTGCTTCGATGACGCCGGAGACATTTTCAATCTTGTCGTGACCATAGGGGTGGCGTTCATCGGGCGGGAGATCGGACTTTTTCACCGCGAACAGGGCGATCAGGGCCGCCACCAGATCCATGGCGGAGTGGATCGCCTCCGAGATGATACTGACCGAGCCGCTGGCGAAACCGGCCACCATTTTCATGATGATCAGACTGATATTGGAGCAGACCGACACCATGGCGGCTCTGGTTTTTCTGTTCATGTCACAGCTTCCTGAATAAAACGGATATTTCGGTGCGGCGCGCATTATATCCGTCTGACCGGAAATAACCTATTCGGTGTTGTAACCTGATGTTTCCGATGATATTGCGAATGCTTATTAAAATGGTGGCTTCTTGAACGGCAATAAATAATGAGATGGATTTATATTTATCCGTGAAAATATCTAGCCCACGATGGATTAATATAAGCGTGACAACATTTAATAATGCGAATTACTCTTTTTTGGTCTTTCCTGTCGAGGTCGTTTGGCCTCCGCGCTCAGGGGGCGGAGACCGGCATTTTTTGGACGAGAATGAGGCTGGATCCGGATGCCGCTGGAGGGTATGCTGGGTCTGGTGATGGTCTTGCACCATCCCACCAAGCGTACTGAAGTTGATGATTCGGATGGCATGCTGGCTCCCATGAGGAGCCAACTGTCTGGGTAACATTTTTGGAGTTTGATGATGAGTAACAAAGAACATCACAACGGCAAAGATGCCAAGAAAAAACCGCAGATGTCACTGAAAGAGAAACGCGAAGCCAAACGTCAGAAAGCAGAACTGAAAAACGGCAGCGCAATGAAGTAACGCTCCCCTACTGCTGTTCCTTCGGAGCCAGTACAAAGCCAGCCCTTACCGGCTGGCTTTTATGTTTGTGGCTCACGGCGTGGCGCCGTAAGCCGCGAAAATCTGGTGATAACGACCATCCTGACGCATCGCCTCAAGGCGCTTATCAAACAGATTGCGGGCATCGGCCGTTCGGAAGGCAAAGTGATAGACGGTGGGCGGGAAGAGGTCTGCTTGCCTGACCTGATTGCGCTCGTAGTGCTCGCCTGCCTGAGCGGTGGCAATCAGCTGGTCGAGGTAGTAGTAGAACACCCGCTCCTCCAGTACGACTGCATCTACCCTGCCGCGCATTAGCTGATGTACCTGCACCTGCTGCTTGGCTACCTCCTCATAGTGGGGATTCTGGTTGGCCATGGTGGCGAACGCGCCCCCCAGAATGATCCTTGCCCGTTGAAAAGCGGTGACCCGTTTTGAATGCAGGTCGTCCAGAGTACTGATGTGGGTGCTGCGCAGGGTGAAGATCCGGTTATGGAAGGTGATAACGGGCTGGGTCAGAACGTGAGGATCAACCATACCGGGTCTGACGTTGATGATGGCATCCAGCTTTCCTGACTCGAACAGGCGGAAGGTACGCTCCAGTGGCAGAAATTCAAAGCTGGGCTCATAGCCGCTGCCAGCGAACGCCTCTTTCAGCAGATCCAGCTCGATGCCGCGATTCTCGCCTTCGATGACATAAGGGGGGATGGCAAAGCTGACCCCGACCTTGAGTGGCTTTGCCTGCAACTGGCCGGAGAGCATGCTGGTCAGCATTAGCAATAAAGGGGTGAGCAGTTTCATTGCACTTTTCACAAAGCGCTCCTGTGGAGAATATCCATCACTGTAGGGGAGGCAACCAAAAAGCGTTATATCCCTTTCGGGCTGAGAGGTTCAGCCTGAGTGCATAAAAAAAGACCCTGAGTTATCAGGGCCTTTTCAATATTCTGTTCTTAGAACGGGATATCGTCGTCGAAATCCATCGGCGGCTCGTTATATACCGGCGGCGCAGATTGCGGCTGCTGGGCAGGACGGCCATAACCGCCTTGCGGCTGCATGTTCTGCTGCGGTGCCGGTGCCGGGCGCTGCTGATTCATCGGCTGCTGGGCAGGCATGCTCTGCTGCGGCTGACCCCAGTTACCCTGGGATTGGCCGCCCATGTTCTGGCCCATGCCCTGACCGCCTTGCGGACGGCCACCCAGCATCTGCATCACGCCAGTGAAGCTGTCGACCAGCACTTCAGTGGTGTAGCGCTCCTGGCCGCTCTGATCCTGCCATTTGCGGGTTTGCAGTTTGCCTTCCACATAGACCTGGGAGCCCTTCTTCAGGTACTCGCCAGCCACTTCGGCCAGCTTGCCCATGAAAACGACACGATGCCATTCGGTACGCTCTTTCTGCTCACCGGTCTGCTTGTCGCGCCAGGTTTCAGAGGTGGCCAGAGTAATGTTGGTCACAGCACCGCCACTCGGCATGTAGCGTACTTCCGGGTCTTGCCCGAGGTTACCGATCAGAATGACTTTATTGATGCCTCGACTGGCCATAATCTCTCTTCCACCTTATTTACCGGCCAGGTCGAAACCTGGTCCAACACGACTAGATACCTGATTAGTTGCTGTGTGCGGGGCACAATGTCCCGCAGACGCATGTGACGGTCATAGTAACAGTTGCGAAGCGGATTGGCAGCATCCTTAACCTGCTTGATGTGCCAAAGGTAACTGTTGGCTCCTGCTGCAGTGATGGTCGGGTTGCAGCTGTTTCCGGCGCGTCCGGCATCACATTTCTGCCATATATTCCTGTTATGCTTGCTGATTGGCGAATTGTAATCGGTTTTTAAATCGACTAAAAACATATGGTTACGATATTTATGAGATCCATTCTCATACTTTTTTAATATTGTGCTCCCATACCTCCTTGGTAGGCTCAGTCGGCCAGATTAGGTGGTTTACAGGTTCAAGGAAGAGCACACAATGAAAGCCGCATGCCCGATCGCACTGGTCACTGAAAATAATGTGCAGGCCAGCACATTTGCTGCATACCTCATCTCTCATTTGAGCCGTCCCGTCCAGCTAATCCACGAGATTAATCAGCTAGATAACCAGTGTGACGGCACGCTGTTTCTCATCGATCTCGACTATATCCGCTCTGGCCAGTCACTGGGCTGGAACCGGGCGATCTCCGAACGCTTTGGCATGGCGACCACTGTGCTGCTCAATGCTCCCACTGCGACGGATCGCGACCTGTTGCTGATGTGGCCGCAGATCTGCGGTCTGTTTTTCCGTCAGGATCCGCTCGACAGACTGGTTGCCGGGTTGCAGAAAATCCTGTTGGGCGAGTACTGGATGCCGCGCCACCTGCTGTGCGAGCTGGTCGAATACTATCGCCAGGGCAACAGTTATCTGCTGCGTAACGACACTCTGCTGACCGCCAGAGAGCAGGAGATCATCCGTTATCTGATGACGGGCGCCTCCAATGTCGAGATCGCCGACAGCCTGTTTGTCAGCGAGCACACCGTCAAATCCCACCTCTATAACGTCTTTAAAAAGCTGAATGTGAAGAACCGGATCCAGGCGGTGAGCTGGGCCAAAGAGTATCTCGATACTCCGGACTCCCACTGATGAAAGCGCTCTCTGTGGCGTGTTGCCTCGCGCTGCTCTGGGGCTGCACGACCGTTGTGGCGGCCGAGGCCGATGCACCGCTGGAGTCGGTACAGCCGGAGCAGGAGAGTGATCGGCTGGATGTGGATGGTCTGGTACTGGATCGCACCTTTACCCGTTTCGGTCAGGGCTTTTATAACGAATTTACCCGGTTGCGCAGCGATGAAGACCCGGATGCCAGAGAAAATCTGACGATTCATGAGCGCCCGACAGCCCGCTGGGGCAGCCTGATCTGGATCACCCATAACCGGAAAGTGATTTTTAAAACCGCACTCTCTCCTGGCCGCAATCAGCAGGAGCAGAGCGCCAAACTGGCTTGGTCACAGGTCAGGCAGACCCTCGAACAGCAGCAGATAGCGACCCTGTTCATGGATACCTTCGATTTGGAACATGATGAACTATAAGGATATTTTTCATGCGTGCCCGGTTATGGCTAGTTGCTGCACTGATAGCGCCAACGCTCCATGCGTCGGAGCTTGTCTATCGCCCCGTCAACCCCAGCTTTGGGGGTAACCCTCTCAACAGCAGTCATCTGCTTGGCACCGCCAATGCGCAGAATGATTACAAGGATCCCGCCAGTGGCAGCGGTAGCAGCGGCACCTCGGCGCTGGATCGCCTGACCTCCAACCTGCAATCCCGCCTGATCAGCCAGCTGTTGGCCGATATCGGCAAGGATGGCAGCCAGAGTGGCAGTCTGGTGACCGATGATTTTGCCATCAATGTGGTGGATGAAGATGGCACCCTAGTGGTTTCGATCACCGACCGGGTGACCAACCAGACCACCATGATCGAAGTGAATGGCCTGATTGCCGACTGAGGGCGCGATGAAACGACAACTGTTATTGATAGTGCCCCTGCTTGCGCTGGCTGGCTGTGCGACCCATATCGGCTCACCCGTTGCCGATGAGAAGGCAACCCTTATGCCGCGATCCGTCTCTTACAAGGAGCTGATCAGTCTGCCCAAGCCAAAAGGGAAAATTGTCGCGGCCGTCTACGATTTTCGCGATCAGACCGGTCAGTACCTGCCTGCACCGGCGTCCAACTTCTCCACGGCGGTCACCCAGGGTGGGGTGGCCATGCTGAGCACGGCCTTGTGGGACTCTCAATGGTTTGTGCCGCTGGAGCGAGAGGGGCTGCAGAACCTGCTGACTGAACGCAAGATTGTGCGGGCGGCCCAGAACAAGCCCAACGTTCCCGGCAACAATGCCAATCAACTGCCCTCTCTGGTCGCCGCCAACATCCTGATCGAGGGGGGGATAGTCGCCTATGACAGCAATGTACGAACCGGCGGGGCGGGGGCCAAGTATTTCGGCATCGGTGCCAGCGGGGAGTACCGCGTCGATCAGGTGACGGTCAATCTGCGAGCCGTCGATATCCGTTCTGGCCGGATCCTGAACAGTGTCACCACCTCCAAGACTGTACTGTCGCAACAGGTGCAGGCCGGGGTATTCCGTTTCGTCGAGTACAAGCGCCTGCTGGAGGCCGAGGCCGGTTTCAGCACCAATGAGCCGGTACAGATGTGTGTCATGTCGGCTATCGAGTCCGGGGTGATCCGGCTAATAGCCAATGGCGTGCGGGACAATCTGTGGCAACTGGCCGACCAGCGGGATATCGACAATCCGATCCTGCAGGAGTACCTGCAAGACAATGCCCCGCTACTTTGAGTTTTCCCGCTCGTGCAATGCCCTCCCTGGTGGAGGGCATTTTTTTGGCCTCCATCGAATACGAATTAAGACTTTCTGCTCAGCGACAGGGCGGCGCTTTTCATCCTCGAATCAGCGGAGTGCCTGATAGGCCGCCTCTGGTCTGACAGGGATACTGTGGGCGTTTTCCAACAAGGCGATGGCGCGATGAAACACCTGTTGAGTGCTCTCTTTTTCCTGCTGATATCGGGCGCCCCGCAACTCGCCGCAGAGCCTGCCGTCTTCGACGAGCTGGCGATGGCAAGCGAGCTGGATTCCGGTCTGCAGAACGATGGGAATCAGGCGCTGTTGTGGCAACTCGGTGGCGAGCAGCAACTGCACCTCACCCAGCAAGGGGGGCTGAATCAGGCGCGCCTGCTGCAACAGGGTTGGGCCAATGAGTTGGCACTCTCCCAGGTGGGAGATGAGAACTGGGTCAATGGTGCGCAACTGGGCGAGGGCAATAGCGCCGAACTCTATCAGGCGGGCATCAATAACCGGATTTGGCTGCTGCAACAAGGCAGCGGCAATGAAGCCTGGATCAGTCAGCAAGGGGCAGACAATCAGGCCCGGGCGATCCAGCTGGGTGATGGCAATCAGGCCAGCATCGAACAAAACGGTAACGGATTGGCGGCAACCGTTATTCAGACGGGAGCCAATCAGCAAGTAAATGTCGTTCAAACCAACTGAGCCTAGGCTCAACCATTAGCACGAGAGGGAAATCATGTTTAAACGTACCATCATTGCCTCGGCAGTTCTTCTGGCGACCAGCACCGCTTGGGCTGCATCTACTGGCAATCAGGCTGAGGTTACTCAGGCTCAATTCTCCAGCGGCAACCTGGCGTACATCCAGCAGGTCGAGGAGAGCACGGCTAACAAGGCGGCGATCTATCAACAGGGTAACGACAACCTCGCCTTGACCGAGCAGCGCAATACCGGTGCTTCCACTGCTGATATCAAGCAAGCCGGTGGCCAGAACGAAGGGGAGGTATTGCAGCAGGGGGTGACCAATAAATCGACCGCGACCATTGATACCAGCGGGCAGCTGAACAAGGCCTCGATTACCCAGCAGTACTATAACGGTGAGGCCACTGCCCGGGTGAGCCAGCTCGGTGACAGTAACAATGCTCTCATTAAACAGGATGATGGTAACGGCGCCATTTCAGTGATTGAGCAGCAAGCGGATGGTAACAGCGCGCAGATCAATAACTACTGGTCTGATTATGCCAGCGCGACCATTACCCAGTCAGGAGAAGGTGGGCATATTGCGGATGTCGATCAACGCGAATCCGATGGTGCCGTTGCCAGCGTGGCTCAAGAGGGTGGCAATAACACGGCCTTAGTCGCACAACGTACAAGCAACTTCGGTTACGGCGCAAACGAGGGCACCTCTGCGGTCGTCAAGCAAAGTGGCAATGACAACACTGCCGAGGTCACTCAGCTGGGGCTGGCCAACGTGGCAACAGTGGAGCAAAGCGGGACCGCTGGCAGCGTGACAGCCCAGCAGTCTGGTGCAACCGCCGGACAAGGGAACAACCTGCTGGCCAAGCAGGCTGGTTCCGGTGAAACCGCCCTTCTGACCCAGACCGGGAGTCGTAACCAGATCGACTCTGAGCAGAGAGGTTCTGAGGATCTGTTGACCATCACCCAGAATGGTAACGAGAACATCGCCAATGCCAGACAGAGCGGAACTGGTGAAACGGCGGTCGTGACTCAGCTGGGTAATGGCAACCAGGCCGATACCAACCAGCAGGGGTCTGGCAACACTGCACAGGTCACTCAGAATGGCAGCAATAACCAGGCAGTGGTTGATCAGCTGGCCAGCAGCGTGGGTGGGTCTGTCACTATCGATCAGTTGGGTAGCGACAACTATGCCAATGCAGTGCAAGAGGAAGGTAGTCGCAACAAGGTCGATATTGACCAGAACGGCACTGGCAACCAGGTTGCCGCCGCGCGTGGCGTTGAGGGCAAAGGAGCCTGGACCTGGGGCTCGGACAACGAGCTGGTCGTGGCTCAGAAAGGCACTGACAACTGGGCTTATGCCGATGCGTCTCACTCTGACTCTGTGGTGACAGTGACTCAGGATGGGAAACTGAACAGCGCCAAGGTCGAATCCTATCTGGGGAGCGACAACACGCTCACCGTGAGCCAGTTCGGTGAAAAACACGTGGCCAACGTTTACGTCAATGGCGGCATGGGCGGTGGCAATAATGAAGTCGACGTAGCACAAACCGACAGCCTCAACACTGCCAATGTGACTGTCTATGGCAGCGATAACATGGCCTATGTCTATCAGGGTTCTGGTAGCAACTGATGGTCATCTCCGGATTCAGGGGCCTGCGGGCCCCTCTTTTATTGGCGCTGCTCTGTGGGTTGATGCTGGTTCATCGCGTCGCGTCACCAGCAAGCGCAAGAAACACCGAGGTGGAACCCGATCCGTCGATCCGCTTGTCCCTCAATATGGTGCAGAGCGAACAGGGGCTGTCACTTGCACCGACGCTGCTCAGCAAGCGCAACTTGAAGGTGAGCTTCAGGTTGCTGGTGTATGGCGAAGGGGCCGCCGGGAGCACGACTCAGCGCCAGAGCCGTAATCTGTCGCTGCAGGCTGGAGTGGTCATGGCGGCTGGCAAAATTGGGCTGGGTTTGCGTTGCCCCTATCGGGTCGAGGTCACCGCCAGGATATGGCAAAACGAGCGGCTGCTGGTGGAGAAAAAAGAGCAGATGGCGTGCGCCGGATGATGCGCATTTCATCTCATGACTGTCTATTCATCCAGTAGTCTCTATGCCATACTGACTCGCTCAGGTTTCCGTATCGAGCGTGCAACAAGATGGAAAAGATCGTGGTCCGGGGTGCTCGCACCCACAACCTCAAGAACATCAATCTGACCCTGCCCCGCGACAAGCTGATCGTGGTCACCGGCCTCTCCGGTTCGGGCAAATCCTCTCTGGCGTTCGATACCCTCTATGCCGAGGGGCAGCGCCGCTATGTGGAGTCCCTCTCCGCCTATGCCCGCCAGTTCCTCTCCCTGATGGAGAAGCCGGACGTCGACCATATCGAGGGACTCTCGCCCGCCATCTCCATCGAGCAGAAGTCCACTTCCCATAACCCGCGCTCGACCGTCGGCACCATCACCGAGATCTACGACTACCTGCGTCTGCTGTTCGCCCGGGTCGGTGAGCCGCGCTGCCCGACTCACGCCATCCCGCTCGCCGCCCAGACCATCAGCCAGATGGTGGATCAGGTGCTGGCCCAGCCTGAGGGGAGCAAGCTGATGCTGCTGGCCCCGGTGGTGCGCGATCGCAAGGGGGAACACACCAAGCTGCTGGAGAATCTGGCGGCTCAGGGCTACATCCGTGCCCGCATCGATGGCGAGGTGTGCGATCTCTCAGATCCTCCGACTCTGGAGTTGCACAAGAAGCACACCATCGAGGTGGTGGTGGACCGCTTCAAGGTGCGCGATGACCTTGCCTTGCGTTTGGCCGAGTCGTTCGAGACGGCGCTGACCCTCTCCGGCGGCATCGTGCTGGTAGTGCCGATGGACGGGGAGGAGGGGGTTGCCCCCATGACCTTCTCCGCCAACTTCGCTTGCCCGGAGTGTGGCTACTCCATGTCGGAGCTGGAGCCGCGCATCTTCTCTTTCAACAACCCGGCTGGTGCCTGCCCGACCTGCGACGGTCTTGGGGTGCAGCAATATTTCGATCCCGCCAAGGTGATCGGCGATCCGGCCATCAGTCTGGCCAACGGCGCCATCCGTGGCTGGGACAAGCGCAGCTTCTACTATTTCCAGATGCTCAAATCCCTCTCCGAGCACTACAAGTTCGATCTGGAGACGCCGTGGGAGGATCTGCCGCCGAAGACTCAAGAGGTGATCCTGCGCGGATCCGGTCGCACCGAGATCGAGTTCCGTTACATGAACGATCGCGGCGACGTGGTGGTGCGCAAGCACCCGTTCGAGGGGATCCTGCACAACATGGAGCGGCGCTACCGGGAGACCGAGTCCAACTCGGTGCGTGAAGAGCTCTCCAAATACATCGCCAACAAATCCTGTGCCAGCTGCGGTGGCAGCCGACTGCGGGAGGAGGCGCGCCACGTCTTCGTCGACAACCGCAACCTGCCGGCCATCGCCGAGCAGTCCATCGGTGATGCGCTGGCCTTCTTCGAAGGGTTGAATCTGACCGGCCAGCGCGCCCAGATCGCCGAGAAGATCTTGAAAGAGATCGTCGAGCGGCTCGGCTTCCTGGTGAACGTTGGCCTCAACTACCTGAGCCTGTCGCGCAGTGCCGAGACCCTCTCCGGCGGTGAGGCGCAGCGGATCCGGCTGGCCAGCCAGATCGGTGCCGGTCTGGTAGGTGTCATGTATGTGCTGGACGAGCCTTCCATCGGCCTGCACCAGCGTGACAACGAGCGGTTGCTCAAGACCCTCACTCACCTGCGTGATCTTGGCAACACGGTGATCGTGGTGGAGCACGACGAGGATGCCATTCGCCTCGCCGACCATGTGCTCGATATCGGCCCGGGGGCCGGAGTCCACGGCGGTGCCATCGTCGCGCAGGGCACGCCGGAAGAGATCATCAATAATCCCGAGTCGCTGACCGGTGACTACCTCTCCGGTCGCAAGCAGATCGCCATTCCCGCCGAGCGCACGCCGCTTACCGGCAACTGGTTGAAACTCAAGGGGGCGAGCGGCAACAACCTGCGCAACGTCAACCTGGATCTGCCGATCGGGGTGATGACCTGCGTGACCGGCGTCTCCGGCTCTGGTAAGTCGACCCTGATCAACGACACATTGTTCCGCATCGCTCACCGCGAGTTGAACAAGGCCACCGAATCCACCCCGGCGCCCTATCGCAGCGTGGAAGGGCTGGAGCATCTGGACAAGGTGGTGGATATCGACCAGAGCCCTATCGGCCGTACCCCGCGCTCCAACCCGGCCACCTATACCGGTCTGTTCACTCCGATCCGCGAGCTGCTCTCCGGCACCCAGGAGGCGCGTTCGCGCGGCTACCAGCCGGGCCGCTTCTCCTTCAACGTGAAGGGGGGCCGCTGCGAGGCGTGTCAGGGGGATGGCGTCATCAAGGTAGAGATGCACTTCCTGCCGGATGTCTACGTGCCGTGCGATGTCTGCAAGGGCAAGCGCTACAACCGCGAGACCCTGGAGGTGAAGTACAAGGGCAAGAATATCCACGAAATCCTCGAGATGACGGTGGAAGATGCCCGCGAGTTCTTCGATCCGGTGCCGGCGGTGGCGCGCAAGCTGCAGACCCTGATGGACGTGGGCCTCTCCTATATCCGTCTCGGCCAGTCTGCTACTACCTTGTCGGGCGGGGAGGCGCAGCGGGTCAAGCTGGCGCGGGAGCTCTCCAAGCGGGATACCGGTCAGACCCTCTATATTCTGGATGAGCCGACCACCGGCCTGCACTTCCACGACATCCAGCAACTGCTCAAGGTGTTGCACCAGCTGCGGGATCGCGGTAACACCATCGTCATCATCGAGCACAACCTTGATGTGGTAAAAACTGCCGACTGGATTGTCGATTTGGGGCCAGAGGGAGGCGCCGGTGGTGGCCGCATTCTGGTGACGGGGACGCCGGAGGAGATTTGCGCTAATAAAGAGTCTCATACAGCTCGTTTTTTACGACCGCTATTGGCGCGATAAGCCGTTATAATCGAGGGGCCTTTGGCCCCTTTTTGTTATAAAAATCGGGAGCATAGGGGGAAGCTCGTCAAGTGTGGGCAGGCTTGGCATCTCAGCATCATGGTAATGGATATATCGGGTTATGGCTCAGGCTCCGCGCACGATTGATCATCAGTTGGCTTACTCCATGTTCCCCATCTGGCTGGGGGCGATCCTGCTATTGCTGGTCCTGCTGGCGTGGGCCCAAATCCCGGCTGCCAGCCGGATTGAAGAGCAGCGAATGAAGGAGCATCTGCTGCGCGTGACCAAGGCGGTGCAGGCGGATGTGGCCGCTCTGGATGCATTCAGTCGGGATTGGGGCATCTGGGATGACAGTCACCGTTTTATGGACAACAAAAGCAGGGCGTACATCGAATCCAACCTGTTCAGTGATATGCCGATGCGGGATTTTAGTCTCAACCTGATGAGCTTCATGGATCTCACCGGCTACGAAATCTGGACGCGCACCCTGCTACCCGATGCGCCGGGGATCAATCCGGACCAGTTTCCCTACTTCCTTGATGAACTGAAAAAGCAGTTAAGGGCGCGCTCGGTGGCGCAAGGGGGCATCAATCTGCACGGGATCCGTGCTTCCCAGTGGGGGCCGCTGATGTACTCGTGGCAGCCGATCAGAAACAGTGACGAGTCGGCACCGTTCAACGGTTTCTTGCTGGTTGTACGTTGGCTCGACAAGGCCTATCTCGAGCAGGTATCGGAGCGTACCGCGCTGCCTCTGGCGATTTCCCACGCCAATCTGGATATCACCGCTACCTTCAAACAACTGAAACCGCAAATAACGTATCGCCTGATCGACCTTGGGCTCACCCGGCTTAGGGGAGAGGTGCGACTGCTCAACAGCGATAACCAGCCGGTGCTGACTCTGGTGATTGAGGAGGAGAGAAAGATCTTGAGTGGTGTCATGGAGGGGGCGCTCTGGACCTTTATCGGCATGCTGTTTATCAGTTTTATCTGCGTCATGATCGCCATGTATCGGCTCAATAGCATTGTGCTTACCCCGTTGCAGCAGCTGGTGTCGGCGCTGCAACGCTTTGGCGATCGGCCAGATGCCACCTTGATCCCCTATATCGACAGCAGCGCCGAGATGGCGACCCTGAGCGGCAAGTTCAAGGAGATGGCCAGCAAGGTCAGTCAGCAACACGATGATTTGTTGGAAAAATCCAGCCAGATGGAGATGGCTGCATTCACCGACCCCTTGACCCGTTGTTTCAATCGTCGCTATCTCGATGGTTGGTTGCAGGCCAACCGGGCCAAACCTTGTCTGTTATTGCTGCTGGATCTGGATCATTTCAAGCGGATCAATGACCGCCTTGGCCATGACATCGGGGATCTGGTGCTGAAACAGTTGGCGGATCTGCTGCGCAAGGTGGTGACAGGAGAGCGCGAGCCGATCATCCGGTTGGGCGGGGAGGAGTTCTTGTTGCTGCTACAAGTGGATGACGAGCAAGAGTTGGCGTTGCGGGTCGAATATCTGCGCCAGCGTGTCGCTCAGCACCGCTTTGGCAGAGAGGATGCGCCACTCAGGTTGACGGTGTCGCTGGGGTTCTGCCGCTATCCGTTGCACCCGGAGTGTCCGGATTCATTCTGGAGTCATAGCTTCAAACTGGCTGACATGGCGCTGTATCAGGCCAAAGTCGGCGGGCGAAATCGGTGGTGTGGCTACGCAGGTAGCCTCTCTGCTGAGGGAATGGGCCAGACTCCGGAACAGCTTGCCGAAGGGGGGCATATCACCCTGCTGCACTCTATCAATCCGGATTAACCCTGCCGTACCAATACCAGATAGGCCAGGGCGACAATAAAACCGAGCAGGATAAAGAGAAAGGATCCGATTCCCCACACGGCTGCGAGAAAGGCCCCCACCTTTTGCCATTTCGACTCATTTTTCATAAATAAACCATTACTTCCCAGTAACTTGTATGGCGCAAAAAATACGCTGATTTGCCCATATTAACAACAATTAATAGCCGCTCTGCCGCGCAATAAGGTGTGGTTTGTTTGCTCCTTTTGGCGCTGGGTGCGGGTAGTTACAACCTGTCGAAACAGGTATTTCGGCTTGTTTTCTGGGGACTCAACGAGATTGGGATGGTGCGCAAAGATGTCACACCAATCGATTTATTTCTGTGCAACCTTTGCTCCAAGTCAATAACTTTGCATTTACAAGGGCATATAGTCAGCGGGCTTACAGCATCAAATGAAAACAAAAAAGGGATTACGTGATGAAAAAATTACTTCCTCTGATGATTGCCGCTGCAGTGACCTCTCCTTTCGCCATGGCCCATCAGGCTGGCGATATTCTGGTTCGTGGTGGTTTGGCTGTAGTGTCTCCACAAGACAGTGGTAACAGCTTTGAAATCAATGACAATGCTCAGCTGGGTTTGACTTTGACCTATATGGCTACAGATAACTTCGGCGTTGAGTTGCTGGCTGCTACCCCATTCTCCCATTCAGTGAAGATTGGCGATACCGAAGTAGCCAAGGTCAAGCATCTGCCGCCAACCCTGATGGCTCAGTACTATTTTGGCGATGCCCAGAGCAAGGTTCGTCCGTACGTCGGTGTTGGTGTTAACTACACCAATTTCTTTGACGAGAAAGGTCGTGGCCCTCTGACCAACAGCGATGTGAGCCTGGATGATTCTTGGGGTGTTGCTGGTCAGGTTGGTATCGATATGGCGATCACTGACCGCTGGTTTGTCAACGGCTCAGCCTGGATCATGGATATCGACACTGATGTGCATGTAAACGGTGGAGATGGAATCAAAACCAAGATTGACCCAATGGTCTTCATGGTTGGTGCGGGCTACCGCTTCTAATGATTCTGACTGCGGTTCTGAACGGACCGCGGAAGATAGCAAAGTACGTCTCTTTCAGCCCGGCTTGTGCCGGGCTTTTTTCGTATGGCTGATTTTGTCTGTACTGTGATCCAACCCGATACAAATCAATTAAATACCTACCGCTTTATTTCAGTTATTCGCCACCCCTGCCGATAGTGACTATGTTCACTTTACCTTCCCCCAATGAGTGAGGATGTCTCCATGGGTTTATCTATCGTGCAGCGGATCATCGCCGGATTCGTGTTGATGCTGCTGTTGCTGATCCTGCTTGGTGTGATCAGTACCTTTAAAATCAAGGGTATAAATGACGGCCTCTCTGCCGTATCTGACCGGGCAACCCCGCTGGTCGTGGCTGTCGCAGGCCTCAAGGGGGCACTGCAGGATAGCAACCGCTGGGTGCTGGTCTACCGCACCAGTGAAGATGCCGCCCAGTTGCCGCAGCTGGCCAATCAGTTCAAGGAGCAGCAGAACCGCTTCGCCCAGCTGAGTCAGGAGATGGGTAAATTTACCGATGTAGCGGATGCTCGTGCCCGCTTCCAGCAGGTCGAGAGTGCTACCACCCAATTTTATGGCTTGGCGGATCAGGTGTTGGCCCAGCATCGGCAGTGGGTCAGTGCACTGGAGCAGCGCCACAAGCTGGAGATGGAATTTATCCGCCTTGAGGATACCTACCAGTGGGCGGCGGATTTGCTGCTGCAACAGACCGCCAGCAAGCGCTCCATGCGCAACAAGGCGGAGCTTATTACCTCGGGTATCGCCCGCGACCTGAAGAATATCCGCCGTGCCGATGCCAAAACCGACCTGAACGAGCTGGAAAAGGTGTTGAGCAAGGACATCGAGATGGCCCGCAAGCGGTTGGAGCGGGTGCTGGTGCCCGATGATGTGAAAGCGCGCTTTGTCTCCAATCTGGATCGGATGCAGGAGCTGGCACTTGGCGCTCAGGGCTTGCTGGCAACCATGCGTCAGGCTCAGCAACTGGCGCTGTCGCTGGCCACGCAAAATCAGCAGCTGGATGCCAGTCTGGTCAACAGCCTCAATTTGCTCGATGAGATGGGCAAGTCTGCCGGAGCCATCGCCAGCGATAGCCGGATCAATGCCGATGCAGCGGTCAGTAGCGCCAGCTTCTGGATCCTGGTGGTTGCCGCGATGTCGGCCGCTGCCGCACTGGTGATCGGCTATACCACGGCGCGCAGCATTCAGCGCCCGTTGCAGATGATCAACAAGGAGCTCGATTACATGGCGGCCGGTGACATGACCCGCCGCATCAACTACCGCAGCAGTTGCGAATTTGGCAGCCTCTCTCGCTCCATCGATACGCTGGCGGGCAAGACCGGCGAGCTGCTCTCTCAAATCAATGCAGGCTCCCGCCATCTGGTGGATGAAGCGAGCCGCGCCGCCGAGATCAGCGAACGGGCCATGTCCCGGGTGCAGGAGCAGAAGAGCCAGACCGATCAGGTGGCCGCCGCCATTACCGAGCTGGAAGTGAGCGCCACCGAGGTGGCCCGCTCTACCGATGGTACCAAGCGGGAAGTGGATCTGGCCGATGAAGAGGCGCGCAATGGGCGCCAGAAAGTGGCCACCACTCGCCGGATCACCGAGCAGTTGGCTGGTGCCATGGAAGAGGCGGTCGGGATCACCTACAAGCTTGGGGAATTCAGCAACAACATCGGCAGCATTCTCGATGTGATCCGCAGCATCGCCGAGCAGACCAACCTGCTGGCGTTGAACGCCGCCATTGAAGCGGCCCGTGCCGGCGATGCCGGTCGCGGTTTTGCGGTGGTGGCCGATGAGGTACGGGCGCTAGCAAATCGCACCCAGACTTCGACCGAAGAGATCCAGGGGATGATTGAGAACCTGCAAAGCTCCAGCAAGCATGTGGTTGAAGTGATGGGGCGTAGCCAGGAGCAGACCCAGAGCTGTGTCGAGCAGACCCGCGAGATGGATGTGGCGCTGCAATCCATTGCCGATCGGATGGGGGCCATCAAGTCGATGGCGGATCAGGTGGCCCATGCTGCTCAGGAGCAGATCTCCGTCAGTCAGGGGGTTGCTCGTCATATCGCCGGTATTGCCGATGTGGCATACGAGACCGAGCGGGAGGCGCGCGAATCCGCCAGCAGCAGCGAAGTGCTGGCCGACCTGGTCGCCAAACAGCAGCAATTGATCGCACATTTCAAGGTCTAGGAGGGCTTATGTCTAAAAAGTGGATTGGAGCCCTGAGTCTCCTGTTGTGTGGCCAGCTGATGTCCAGCGAGCTGGTGATTGAAAGCTGGCGAACCGATGACAAGGCGTTGTGGGAGCAGAAGATTATCCCGGCGTTTGAAGCGGCTCATCCCGGCATCAAGGTGAGTTTTCATCCAGTGCAAAACGTCAACTACATGCCCACTCTGTGGGAGAGCCTGAAAGGCGGTAAGGCGGGGGATCTTATTACCTGTCGTCCGTTTGATGACTCGCTCGCCCTGTTCAAGGCGGGCCATCTGGCCGAGCTGACCGAAATGGCAGGGATGGAGAACTTCCCGAGTTTTGCCCAGTCACCGTGGCAGACTGACTCCGGAGCCCAGACCTTCTGCGTCCCCATGGCCTCGGTGATCCATGGCTTCTTCTATAACAAGAAGATCTTCAGTGAGTTGGGACTCACCTTGCCGCAAACCCGCGATCAGTTCTTCGCCGTGCTGGACAAGATCAAGGCCGACGGTCGCTATGTGCCGCTGGCCATGAGTGGTTCCGAGAGCTGGGTTGCCTCCGAACTGGGGTTCCAGAACATTGGCCCCAACTACTGGAAGGGGGAGGACGGCCGTCTGGCACTGATCGGCGGGCAGGAGCGGCTGGACAACCCGCAATATGTGAAGGTGTTCGACGAGCTGGCCCGCTGGCGTTCCTACCTCGGTGAAGGTGGCGAGAGCCGCGATTATGCGACCAGTAACGAGCTGTTCACTTCGGGCAAGGCCGCCTTCTACGTGGCGGGCTCCTGGGAGATTGCCCCCTTCACCGGCAAGGTCGATTTTGGCGTCATGCGTCCGCCGGTGGCCAAACAGGGTGATGGCTGTTTCTTTACCGACCACACCGATATCGGTATGGGGATGAATCCGGCCAGCAAGAACAAAGAGGGTGCAATGGCCTTCCTGCAATGGCTGACGACGCCGCAATTTGCCGAGCTCTATACCAACTCGCTGCCGGGATTCTTCTCCCTCTCCAACCACTTTTTCGATGTCACCAATCCGGCGGCCAAAGAGATGATGGAGTGGCGCGATCAGTGTGACTCGACCATTCGGGTGGCGACCCAGATCCTCTCCCGTGGTACGCCCAAGTTGGGGGATGAACTGGCCGAGGTGAGTCAGGCTGTGCTGCTTGGCAAGATGGAGCCCAAGGCTGCCGCGGATCGACTGGAAAGTGGCTTGAAGGGCTGGTATGCCCCTCATCAGGGCAACAAGGCCAAGAGCGCGGATTGTCAGTGTGATGCGGTTGCCCCTGCTCCTGTTTCAGCGCCGACGACTGAGGTGTCCGCAGCTCCCGCGACCAGTGAAACATCGGCCGTGGTGTCACCTGCTGTGACTCCCGCAGAACCCGCATCAGCGGCCGCTGCCCCATTACCGGCGCCGTCGGATGAGGTGGAGCAGGCGCTCTCCAACGAGCTGGAGGCGCCACAGCAGCCACAGCAATAGGTCATCTGCATCAATAAGAGCGGGAGGCATCAGCCTCCCGTTTTTTATGGCTCGCGGCCAGCAGGTATCGCTTTATTGTGCTTCGTGGGGCCAGCGGCAGAGGCTGCCGATGCGGGCAACCGGGGCAAACCCCAGAGAGCGGTAAATGCGCTGGGCATGGTAATGCTCGTCAGCCACTATGATCAGCTGTTTGGCACGGGTTAATCCTGCGCGAGCCACTTGACTCAGTAGCTGGCGGCATAACCCCTGGTTGCGCCACGCATGGTGCGTGCGTACCAACTGGAAGCGCCCAAGTGTGCCGCAAAAGAAGAGGCCGCAGCTGGCGACCAGTTGCCCTTTTTGCCAGATCCCCCACCAGTCCCCGAGACCATCGGCAATCATGGCCTGATAGAGCGCCTGGCGGGATCGCAGATAGGGAAGATAGCTTTGTTCCGAGTGTCCCTCATCCCGTTCATGGAGTTCGAAGTCGAGCCACTCAGGCCAATCAGCAGTGGTGAAGGTGCGTGCCTCAACCTTGTTCATGTCGCTGTGAGGGGGCGGGCAACTCTGTTCATCCAGCGCCAGCACCACGCACTCCATATATTGGTAACCCGTTGCGACAAAACCGGCGATCCGGCTGTTTTGCCCGGCCGCCAGTGGCCATTGGAAGGTGCGGTGGCGCACTCGAGGATCCTGGCCGATCAGCTGATCAAATGTGGCTTCCAGCCAGCCTTTGTCACGGTCGCTGGGCGGGGTGGGGAGCAGCAGGTAGTTGCCGAAGTAGTAGTCGGGAGCATCCGGCGTGCGAACCGCCCAGAACTGATCGTGCTGAACGACCTCGCCCTGATAGCGATCGAACAGCAAGTCGGTGGCAAAGCCGGGGTGGGTATCCATGATGGTGCTCCTGCAAAGACTCATTCTATTATCGGCAGGAGTGGGAAATAGATGAAAAGGGGCCGGAGAAACCTCCGGCCAAACAATCACACGCAGATTCAGAACGTCCAGGACGATCTGCCCCCATCATAACTCGACTGGGGCAATTTTGGGATGGGCACTTTTCGGTTACGTACCGTTAATTTTGTAAATATGAAGTTCGTCAGATCGGATGTGAGGTAAATCCCTGTTGACTTTGTGTCGTTTTGCCCATAAATATAAAGACGTTTAGACGTCCAAACATCCGTTTTGACGTAGGCAGATGGATTGCAGGACAGGGAGAAGAGCATATGGGATTTCACAGTGCACGTCAGGTTGAGGCGCTCAACCAGAGCTTGGCAGATTTGAATGGCGATATATCGGTCAGTTTCGAGTTTTTTCCGCCCAACAGTGAAGGGATGGAGAATACCCTCTGGCAGTCCATCGAACGGCTGAAAGTGCTGGAACCCAAGTTCGTCTCCGTCACCTATGGCGCCAACTCCGGCACCCGTGATCGCACCCACAAGGTGATCAAGGACATCAAGGAGCGGACAGGCCTGATTGCCGCGCCGCACCTGACCTGTATCGATGCCAGTCGCGACGAGCTGCGCACCATCGCCCGCGATTACTGGAACAGCGGCATTCGCCATATTGTGGCTCTGCGCGGTGACTTGCCGCAGGGGTTGGAGAAGCCGGATATGTATGCCACCGATCTGGTTGCTCTGCTCAAGTCAGAGGCGGACTTCGATATCTCGGTTGCCGCCTATCCGGAAGGGCACCCGGAGGCCAAGAGTGCGCAATCCGACCTGCTCAACCTGAAGCGCAAGATTGATGCTGGTGCCAACCGCGCCATCACCCAGTTCTTCTTCGATGTGGAAACGTATTTGCGCTTTCGGGATCGCTGCGCGGCCATCGGTATCGATGCCGAAATCGTGCCGGGGATCCTGCCGGTCTCCAACTATCAGACCCTGGCCAAGTTTGCCGGTTTTACCAACGTGAAGATCCCGCGCTGGATGCATCAGCGTTTCGAGGGGCTGGATAACGATCAGATGACCCGCAATCTGGTGGGGGCGAGCATCGCCATCGATCAGGTGCGCGTGCTGAGTCAGGAAGGGGTGAAGGATTTCCACTTCTATACCCTGAACCGCTCCGAGCTGACCTATGCTATCTGCCATACTCTGGGGGTTCGTCCCAAGGGTTGACCGGTGGTCACCGCGATAAAAGCAAAAAGCCAATGAGTTGCTCATTGGCTTTTTCGTTATGGCCGATTATCAAGGTCTGGTCGGGGCGATCTCTTTTGGCTCAAGATCGATGACCGCATTACCGGCAGCCCCCGGATACTGGCGATAGACCTGATCCTGCTCCAGTGTGTAGAAGGTATCCAGATAGTCGTCGTTGTTGGTCATCCAGGAGTCGGGCAGTGCCTTGACGATGCGACCGCCGAGATCGAGGAAGGGGAGGGCTTCCGGCACGCCACCCGCAGTAAAGCCGAGTTTGAGAGCTTCAATTAGCAGGGCGCTCAGCTCCTTGTAGTTGACGTTGTCATCCTGCTCCATCATCACCACATCGACGGCACCCCAGCGATAGCGATCCCAGTAAACCAGGATCTGGTTGGGGGTGTAGTCTGTGTTGTCATAGTCGAGGTAGGGCATGTCGACAATATCGACTACTGGCTCATCCCGGCTGGGATTAACCCCTGCGACCACTGCATACACTTCGGCCGCGCCGAGTAGCCAGGGCTCCTGATCATCCTTCAGTCTGATCTTTTTCAGGATACTGGTCTTGAGTGGCGCCGTGCTGGCCGCCACTCGCGGCGCGCTTTGCAGATCCGCATCGGCCAGCGCCTTGCGCATCACCTTCAAGCCTGCGTTCTTGGTTTTGACGGGATCGGCTTCGACTACCAGAACCGGCCGGGCCGGAGCCTTGTCCACATCCAGATAGACGGGATTGCCAGCACTATCGAACGCTTCAATGGCGCTCCAGCTCTTCTCATCCCCACTTGGAACATAGGCGACCAGCGGTTCGACGCCCTGCTGCAGTGCTGTGGCCTGATCGGTGTTGGCCAGCCTCAACTGCATCAGTTGCTTGACCTCGCCATCCAGTCCTTGCCGGCTGATGGCTGCCTGGTTGGCATCGCTCGCCTGCCGTTTAAGGCGCGGGCTGGCCTTCTGCAGCAGGTTGGAAAGCGGGCTCTGGTATTGCTGATTGCTCAGCAGGGGCAGCAGGTTTTTCTGCTGAAGTGCGAGCTGGCGAGCCAGCTCTCGATCCGTATCGGCAGCCTGGACGCTCGTAGCACCCAGTATGGCCAGTAGTAACAAGACAGCCTGATTTTTCATTTTTATACTCCGTTGCATGGAACCTGACAGGGCACCATGTCCGTGAAGATTGGTGCCCTGACGCCACTAGAAGGAAATTAGTTTCACTTGTGAATCATTTTCTGTGGATAGTGTGCAGAGGTTCACGGTTTGAGGTTCAATTGATTCCTTTGTCGATATGATTGGAACTGATAGATAGCCAGACCAATCAGCAGACCCCAGCAGGCCGCCGCGATGCCGAGCAGGCTGATCCCGGACGCGGTAATGATAAAGGTGAGCAGTGCAGCTTCTCGCGCTTCATCCTGTTGCAAGGCAGAGTGCAGGCTGCTGCCGATGGTGCTTAGCAGGGCCAAACCAGCGACGCAGGTGACAAGGGCTGCCGGAAAGGCGCTAAACAGGGCCGCGACGGTTGCGCCGAAGCAGCCGGTCACGAGATAAAAGCAACCCGCCCATACCGCAGCTGGCCAGCGGCGCTTGGTATCCGGGTCGACCTCTTTGCCCATGCAGATGGCGGCAGTGATGGCGGCCAGATTGAAGGCATAGCCGCCAAAAGGGGCGAGCAGCAGGCCAGTCAGGCCAGTCCAGCTGATCAGCGAGGAGGTGGCAGGCTGATAGCCGTGGGCCCGCAAGATGGCAATTCCCGGCATGTTTTGCGATGTCATGGTGACAATGAACAGCGGCAGCGCGATACCAAACAGAGCATCAAGGGAGAAGGCTGGCCATGTCCAGACCGGGCTGGCGAGTTGCCAGTGAAGGGTGCCCATTTGCAAATCCCCCCGCACGCTGCAGATCAGCATCCCCACTCCCAGTACTAGCACCATGGTATAGCGGGGCCAGAGATGACGACCCAGCAGGAAGGCCAGCAGCAGGGTGCCAAGCAGCAAGGGATCTTGCTGGGCGACCTTGAACAGCTCCAATCCGAATCTGAGCAGCACGCCAGCGAGCATGGCGGCGGCCAGTGGAGCCGGAATATGTTTCATCAAACGGTCGAACCAGCCGCTGATGCCACACAGCGTGATCAGCAGGGACGAGATCACAAAGGCGCCGATGGCTTCCGCCAGAGTGAAGTTGCCCAGCGTGGTGATCAGCAGTGCCGCGCCCGGTGTGGACCAGGCGGTTAGTATGGGTATGCGGTAATAGAGAGAGAGGCCGATGCAGCTCACCCCCATGCCGATCCCCAGCGTCCAGAGCCAGGAGGCAACTTGGGCAGTATCAGCACCTGCTGCCGTGGCGGCCTGGATGATCAGGATAACGGAACTGGTGTAGCCGACCATCACGGCGATAAAGCCTGCGACCAGATGGGGGATGGCGAAGGGCATGACTCTTCCTCTTGGCGTTGTGACGCGCTGTGCGTTATTACGTACAATACAGCTTTGACTATATCGTCGTGCGCTATAGCGCACAAGGCGCATCGTGCAAGAGTAATAAAGAGGCAGTTATGCAAGAGATGAGTCAGCATCTGGCTGCTCGACTGAAGGGGCTACGCAGCGAGCGCGGCTGGAGCCTGGATGCCGCCGCGCGCGAAACGGGTGTCAGCAAAGCGATGCTGGGGCAGATTGAGCGGGGAGAGTCCAGCCCAACGGTGGCGACGCTGTGGAAGATAGCCACCGGTTTTCGAGTCTCATTTTCCAGTTTCATTGAGCCCACACCCGCCGCGCAGGCTGAGGTGCTCTATCGCACCGCCGATGCCATTCGCCAGCAGCCAGCGGGAGAGGGCATGCAAGTGGCTCCGCTCTTCCCTTATGAAAACCGGTTTGGCTTCGAATTGCTTGAGCTGACCCTGTTGCCGGGTTACCAGCGTGAATCCGAGCCCCATGAGCCGGGAGTGACCGAACATGTCATCGTCATAAGTGGCATGATGGAGGTGCTGGTGGAAGGGGAGTGGCGTTCATTGGTGCAAGGGGAGGCTGTGCGTTTTGCTGCCGACCGTCCCCACGGTTATCGCAATCTGGGCATAGCCCCGGCGATTTTCCACAACCTCATCCACTATCCGGTGGCAACACCCTGAACATGTTCCGCAGTCATCAACCCGGTCGACCATCTGCTCTGGGGCGGATCAGTATCGGGGTATAGACCCAGACAAACAGACCATAAGCAGCGATCCAGGCAAGCGCGCTGAGGTTCCAGCCATGCAGGGTATAAGCAGGCCAGAACAGCGGAATCGCCACCCGCATTGTAGCGGCAGCGATGACCAGGGCGAATGCGCCAGTGATCCTGCGTCCTATCAGCAAGGCCCGACCGCTATGGCCGAGGGAGACTCGCGCAATCATGCCCAGGATCATGGTGCCCATACAGCCTGCGCTGAGCAGGTGACTGGCCATCGACAACGTGATGGGCAGACCCGCGCTATGTGCCGCAAGGGCGAGCAGGCCAAGAGGGATAAACAGATAGGCGAGATGGAGTGACCACAGCAGGGGATGCGCAACGGTCGATGGCAGATGCCAACGCAGTTGTCGCCACAGATGCAAACTCGCCGCCACTATATAGAGAGGCACTATATATATGCTGGTGACCCATTGAGTGGGGAGCAGCAACCAGCAGAGCAATATAAGCCACAGTGCCGCGAGCGCAGTCCGTTCCAGCCAGAGTAGAGGTGCAGCTTTCTCCTGACCGGTTGCCCGGGCGGTGAAGAACGGAATCACCCTTCCCCCCATCACGGCGATCAGGGTGGTAAACAACAGCACAGTGGTAATCAATAGGTGCTCAACGGTGGTCCAATCGGCCTGCCATAACCAGCTGGCACCATTGAGCAAGGTCAGTATCAGCAACAGGGGCACGAAGAAGAGGTTGCGCCATTGCCGGGTTATCAAGATAGGCTTGGCAAGGAACCAGGTGCAAAGCGGCAACCAGAGCAGGTCTGCCGCCATCAGGAGCGTATTCTCTTCACCCAGCCAGGGTAACAAGGTCCTTGGCAACATCCACAACCCCACCACCATTGCCAATGGCCAGCTCCGAACACCGGGATGGGCCGTCCAGTTCTGCACCGCGGTGAGCAGAAAGCCCGCGACGATGGCAGCCCCGAAACCAAACAGCATCTCATGACCATGCCACCAGGTCGGGTTGGCAATCCCTGGCAAGGTTAGCCAACCGTTGAGCTGCCCCAGCCAGAACAACATGGCGACGGCCGCAAACAGAGCCCCGAACAAGAAGAAGGGTCGGAACCCCAAGCGGAACAGCGGGACGATTTGCTCTTCCTTATGGCTATCGAGGATTTGATGCATGAGGGCATTCCAATTGAACATTTGAGATGGCAATTATAAATTGGCTTTTCAAATGTTCAATTTAAATCCGGCAATAGTCAGAATTGATGCCATTTTGAGCAAAAAAAGAGGTGGTTGCTTGATATCTGAGCGAACGAACTTTTTTGCTGAAAAAGTCCTTGTCATCCCAGCGCCGCTCCCTATAATGCGCCCCTACCAGCACGGCGGAACACGCCGAACTGATGAGCCAGCTTCCTAGCGAAGTGGGCGCCAAAAGAAAGGCGAAAACAATCGCTTGACTTT
>NZ_CAWLMI010000019.1:0-76283 GCF_963862045.1 Aeromonas sp. 159
CACCGCCACAGCTGGGGCAGGGGCGCGCCTTCTCCTCGGCCGCGCTCAGCCCGCCCACCCGATAGAGGTAGTAGTAGGTGGGGATGCCGCTCAGCACTTCCAGCCGCTTGGCCAGGTCGGTGCCGCGCCGGTAGAGGCGGCTGCCCACTTCGCCGATTTCGTGCAGCGCCGCATGTTCGGCGATGGAGCCGTTCATCTGCAACTGATCACACGCCTCCCAATCCTCCTGCCACTTGATGATCTGCTTCTGATCGCCGTTGGCGACTGCGGGCAGCTGGTAGAGCGGAATGGGGGCGAAGTGGTCGCCACAGCGCAGCGGCGAGCAGGTGTGCAGGAAGCTGGTGTAGAGCATCATCCAGCTCGGCCGCTCGCCCTGCTGGCCGCAAGGATCTGTGCTGTCGGATAGTAGATCCGCCCCCTGCAGCTGCAGTTTCGGCGCCAGCAGCCCGGCCTGGTTGAGCTGCTGCTCAGCCAGTTTGACCTGATCGCTCTGGTTGTCCGGATGCAAACTATCCTGCTCCGGACAGACCACCCGACTGACGAAATAGCCTTCATGCATGCTGGTGGGGAACTCCCGCCCGAGGATCTGGCCCTGATAACGCAGCATGTCGAGGTAGTTGACGATGGCCCGCTCGGCTTCGCCAAGGGAGGTATCGCGGTAACACTCAAAGCAGAGTTCGACGATATACATGGCTCAGCCTTGTCCCTGCTGGAGGAGCAGGTCGGTCAGACGATCCACCTTCTGTTCGATGCGTGCGAGCTGCTCGGCGAGTTGCTGCAGGGTGAGCGCCGGTGCTGGTTGGGGCGCCGCTTCGGGCAGACTTTCGCTCTCGGCGGTCGCGACGGGCTGCTGCTTCCACTGGCTCAGCACTTTCAACAGCTCGGCCATCGGCACGGGCTGGGTGAGGCGGGCCTTGATCATGGCGGTGGTGGGCGTCAGGCCCTTGGCGGCCAGCTCGTTGGCAATTCGGATGATCTCGTGGGCGGACATAAGCATGCTCTGGGTGAGAAGGGGGGATCGATATCGGGGCGGGATCTTAACCAAAGCCGGCAGGGGAGGAAAGGGCGGCTTAGCGGGGCTGGCGCAGCATCACATCGAGCTGGTCGATCGCTTCACACCAGTCGGAGTCGTTCCACAGGGCGTCGCGCAGAAAGCTGGCCTGGGCGGCGTTCCAGAAACCGGCCTCCGGCAGCAGGGTCTCATTGTCGAGGTGATGGTCGTGCACAAAGCGGTGCAGGCTCAGCTCGTCGTTGGCCATCCCGAGCTGGGCAAACAGGGCTGGCAGATCGTGGACAAGGGGTTCCATCTCGTCTCTCCCTTTGTTTAATCCCTGAGATTATAGACAGGCACAGCCATCGGGCGCAGAGACGAGATTGGGGATCAGGCAGAGGGGATGCGATGGGGTGGCAGATCAACGCCCACGACGTGCAGCCCCTGCATCTTGAGGGTGCCCTGATAGTGGCTCTCGCCATCGCTGGAGAATTCAAACTGATAGTGGGTCAGCAGCCGCAGGGGATTGCGGGCCAGCTCCCGCCGGTTGCGGGCCAGTGACAGCAGTTGCAGATCATGGTGCTGGCAGTAGCGGCGCATGTATTGCCAGGCCACTTCTGCCTGTTGGCGTTGCAGCCAGAACAGGCCGGCTACGGCAATCAGCAACAAAATTCCGAGCATCTCTCCCATAGGCGGGCTTCCTTATCGTGATGTCGATAACCGGGAGTCCTGCTCGGCACTCCCGATCTCCTTTTCTATTTCCCGCCGTGTTGCCTCGTGGCGTGAGGGGGAGGCGAGGGATCAGGCCGAGGCAAACAGACGGCCGATGGCCTTGCCCAGCGCATCGCTGCGGTTGGGGTCACGCAGTCTGGCCAGCATATCATTGCGCAGGGCCGGTAAAGTGACCAACTCGGCAAAAACCTGATTGAAGAACTGGGTCGGTTGCAGTGCCAGTTGTTCCAGATAGTGGCTGAGCAGATTGGCATCTTTCAGGTCGGGCCAGAGCCGGCCCGCAATGGCGAGCAGCAGCGCCGGGCTCGGCTGGGTTTGCAGCAGGGTCAGCAGCTTGTTGGTGCGCAAAGAGCTGCCGGGACAGGAGGCCATGGCGCGGCAGAGGTAGGCCAGGGTCTCCGGGTTGGGGGCGGCGCACTCCTGCTCCTTGCCGATCCGCTCGAGCAGGGCGCCTTGTACTGCTGGCGGCAGCGGGGCGTTTTCAAGGCTCTGGCAGAGGGCATAGAGCGGCTCTTGCGGTAGTTTGGGCAGCGCCTTGCAGATCAGCGCCAGATTGCGCTCATCATGGAGTCGCTCGGCCAGATCGGCAAAGCCCTGCAGCCCCAGCGTTTGCCAACCGGTGTCGTTGGGGGCGGCCAGATAGTGGCAGAGGGCATCGTAATAGGCGGAAGGGGCCTGCTCCAGCTGGCGCGCCAGCTTGGCGTGCAGACTGGCCATTTTTGCCTCCGCCGGGCGGAAGGTGTAGGGATTGTCGGCCAAGCGCTGGGCCTTCTCTTCATCCAGATCGCCGGTGAGCTTGTAGCCCAGGGTCTCCACCACCTGATCCATGAACAGCTTGGGGCCATTTGACATCAGCAGGCCGCGCTCATCGAGGGCAAACTTGAGGAACCAGAGGTAGTGGCGAGACTCGCTCGGCTGGAAGAAGTGCACACCCAGCCAGGCGTGCTGCTGCAGCGGCCAGGGGTAGGGCTCCTGCTGCTGTTCGATGCGGACAAAGGTGTCGCTTGCCAGTGGCCGCACCTGGCGGCCCATGTCAAACAGCTGGAACTGGGTGCCAGCCTGAGTCAGAAATTCGGTCAAGGTATTGATGGCAGTAGGCGTCGCAGACATGGTGAGATCCGGCTAATGGTGATGCGGGCCGATTATAAGGCCCTTGCCGAGGATAGCCAGTGGCAGCAGACGCACGTTGCGGCAGATATCAACATGGCAGCCATGCGGGGGGAGGTGTATAGTATCGCCCTTTTTTAAAGGCGGCAGGCTGCGCTGGTTGCCGTGTATGTCGATGAGTCGGCTGAATCGCCGGTGCTGCGCGATTGAATGTATCGGCATCCTGGCTGACCCTGTCGGGTCGGCGGATCAATTTGTGGTTATGAGGAAGAGAGCGAGATGAATCAATATTTGCTGGTAGCTGGCCTGTTGGGGGAACTCACCGCCGAGTTGCAGCGCCTTGAGCGCTGGCAAGCTGACCATCCCGGTGACGAAGCCCTGGCAAGCACCCTGCCTTTTTGTGTCGATACCCTGAGCTTTGATCAGTGGCTGCAGTTCGTGCTGATCCCGCGCATGGAGCAGCTGGTGATGTTGCAGGCGCCGTTGCCCACCAGCGTCTCCCTCTATCCCATGGCCAGCGAAGTCTACAAAGAGGATCTGGCCGAGGCAGAAGCGCTGCTGCGCCTGATCGCCCGCTTCGATCTGCTGCTTTCCGGCAAAGTGATCGAACAATGATGCCTGCGCAAACTCGAGAAGAGAGTGACCTGAAGCTGACTCTGCTCTATCAGGATGAGTGGCTGGTGGCGGTCAACAAGCCGTCCGGTCTGCTGGTGCATCGCAGTTGGCTCGACAAGGGCGAGACCCGTTTTGCCATGCAGATGACCCGGGATCTCATCGGCGGTCGCCATGTCTATCCGGTGCATCGCCTCGATCGGCCCACCTCCGGGGTGCTGCTGTTTGCGCTCGATCCGGTGATTGCCCGCGCGCTGACCGAAGCCTTTACCCAGCGTCAGGTGCACAAGGAGTATCTGGCATTGGTGCGCGGTTGGGCACCCGAGCAGGGGGTGATCGACTATCCCCTCAAGGAGCAGCTGGACAAGATTGCCGATGCCATGAGCAACCCGGATCGCCCGGCGCAGGATGCCGTCACTACCTTCCGGCGCTTGCATCAGGTCGAGCTGCCCCATGCAGTCTCCAAGAAGCACCCCACCAGTCGTTACAGTCTGGTCAGATTGTTCCCGAAGACCGGCCGCAAGCATCAGCTGCGCCGCCATATGGATCACCTGTTCCACCCCATCGTCGGGGATACCACCCATGGGGATGGTCGTCACAACCGTTTCTTTCGCGAGCACTTTGGCTGCGAACGGCTGCTGCTGGTGGCCCGCACCCTGAGCTTTACCCATCCGGTGCTCAAGGTGCCGATGCGGATCCAGGCGCCACTCGGTCAGGATGTGCTGCGCCTGTTTGCCGAGCTGGGCTGGCCCGCCAGCGAGAGCGACTACTAAGCGCCTGAGCCTCAGCCTTGAACCGGTGGCATCTGACGCCAGCTTGCTGATAGAGTTGCTCAAAAGAGTGACTCAAGCAGGGAGAGGAAAATGGCGCAGATTGATATCGTGGTAGGAACTGTCTATGGCGCAGCCATGCTGGTGGCCGAGACCTTGGCAGATGAGCTGGAACGCAAGGGGCATCACTGTTCTCTGCACGAAGAAGCACGGCTGGCGGACATCGACCCCGGCCGTTTTTTATTGCTGGTCAGTGCCACCACCGGACAGGGGGACATTCCTCCCAATCTGCAGCCCTTTGCCAGCGAGCTGGCTGACAAGGCGCCCTGGCTCAAGGGGCTGCGGTATGCCTTGATTGCCATGGGCGACAGCAGCTATGACCATTTTTGTGGCGCGGGCCGTCGGCTGGACGGATTGCTGCAAGAGCTGGGCGCCACGCGAGTGATGCCCCCGCTGGAGCTGGATGCCACCGTGCACGATGAACCCGAACAGGTGGCACTCAGCTGGCTGAAAAAGTGGGATATTCAGCCCTGAATATTCTCTGAAATAGAGCCATATCAATCCCCTGCTCCTTAACCGGCAGGGGATTGTTATTTGCACAAATGTCATCTCACTCAGCAAGCATATTTTCCACTCTTATTGTCGATAGTGGCGGAGGGATATTTTCCCCTTTTGGCATTCCATCGGCGTAATGGTTTCAAGCGTACCGCAGACCCGTCGTCCAAATAAAAGTTCAATCTTGAAAGCGATCTCAGTCATGTTTTTGTCATTCGATCGTAAAATAATGACTTTGGTTCAGTCGCAAATTAATTGCTGGTAACGCTTTCAGGTTTGCTATAATTGCTTGCCTTGTGGTTTTATTGGTTTTCTATTGCTTATCAGGTCGGTTTTTTGCTTTCTGGTGTTGTGGAGATTGTTTGCCGAGCGATTTGTCGCCATTTTGTGAGTCGCTTCATATTTGTCGTGAAATACGCTCCCTATAATCAACCTCGGTTATCACCAACAGGATTACATGGTGATAAGAAGTTGAATATTCAGGATCACACTCCTCACTGCGGGAAATAAGGAATATGACAATGAAAATGAAGTGGCTCCCGATTGCAGCAGCTGTTACTGCCGCCCTGGCTTCCCAAGCCGCCTTTGCCGTAGATTTCCACGGTTATATGCGTGGTGGTTTTGGTGTTTCTGACAATGGCGGTCAGCAGACCCTGAGCCAGCAAAAAGTTGGTCGTCTTGGTAACGAGAAAAACGTTTTCGGCGAAATTCAGCTTGGCCAAGAAGTATACAATAAAAATGATATTTCATTTTATGTTGACTCAATGATTGCTTTTGGTGATGACGATTCAGCCAAGAGCACATGGAATGACAACATTGCAGGTCGCCAATTTAACGTTCAGGCCAAGAATCTGTTTGGTGGTGGCGAGACCCTTTGGGCTGGTCAGCGCTACTATCAGCGCCACGATATTCATCTTAGTGACTTCTACTACTGGGATGTGTCTGGTATCGGTGGTGGTCTGGAAAATGTGAACATTGGCCCTGGTAAGGCATCTGTTGCGTTGATTCAATCTGATACCAGTGCTGAGTTCAAAGCAGGTAAAGAGCGTGTTGATACCAACACTTTGGATGTTCGTTATGCTGGTATCCCGTTGTGGAAAGACGCCAGCTTGGAACTGGGTTACGATTTTGCGCAAGCAAATGTCACTGACGATCAGAAAGCTCGACTTGGTTATGATGCAGAAGATGGGCAAATGGGTACGGCAGAGCTGACTTGGGGTCTGTCTGGCGGCTTTAATAAGACAGTTCTGCAGTACATGAGTGGCGGTTTGGCCAATCAAGCTGCTGGTTACGGTGCTGGTAACGGAAACGGTTTGGTTATCGAACAAGGTGATGGGAAAGGTTTCCGTGCAATCAACCACGGTGTCATCGCTTTGGGCGCAAGTAACTTCGAAGTTGGCCATCAACTGGTCTATGGTGAAGCCAATGACGTTTACGTTAACAAAAAACTCGCAGACATTGATACCTTCTCTGTAGTTGTTCGTCCTGCCTATAACTGGACTGATACCATGAAGACCTACCTTGAGCTGGGTTACTTCAAGGATAATGAGAAGATTAAAAATAGTGCAGAAAAGTCTACCGAAGGTAGTAAATACACTATCGCGCAGGCATGGTCTGCTGGCCGTGGCTACTGGGCTCGTCCGGAAATTCGGGTTTTTGCTAGCTACCTGCAGCAAGACGGTGCACTTGAAAAAGACTCCAATGGAGTTCCGCAAGATGATGCTTTCACCGTCGGTGTGCAAGCAGAAGCTTGGTGGTAATAGGTGTATTAAATGCTTGTATAGTCACGCCCCCGCTTGTCGGGGGCTTCTTTGTTTATTCTGTTAATGGATGCGTCGAATCATGTATAACACCAAGCTCGCAGTCGTTTTGCTAGGCTCTTTGTTGTTGGGCGGGTGTGCCTCGCTCGAAGCACAGCTCTCTCCAACCAAAGGGTTCAAAGCAGCCGTTACGGATCGAGAACGTGCCATGCAATCTCTGGATTTGGCTAAAGCGTGTTGCAAGGATTTTGCGAATATCCCGTATGTTGATATGGTGCCTGGGACATCTCAGCTAGCCGCCATTGATGCAAATTCTCCCGTGTATGCGTTTTCTGAAGGCAAGAGTTATTTTGCTGCTTATCGTCTCCCTACTCATTCTGGTGACCTCAGTATCACTGTCGAAGGGATCATCGATCAGACTATGTTTGAGCCAGTCGTGGTTATGTTGGACTCGCGTTTTCAGGTCACCCGAACGATGGGTCGGAACGTTTTTAGGTATGACCCAGCGAGATTGATCAGTGGGAATGCTGTTAGTGGAACCTTTACCGTCGACCGTAGTCACATCGGTAATCCGAACAATGAGAGCTACCTGCTTATCTATACAGATGAATCGCGATTGAGTGAGACCCTAACGATCCCCAGTGATGCCAAGTTGATGGCCAAAGCAAAGGTTGTCAATGATTACGGCATCAAGGACCCAGTTATTCCACATTCGCCTTGGGGGGTTATCCGTTTCTCTGTTGTAGACCTTAGCGCAGGAAAAGGAGGTGGAAATGTGTACAAACCAGCGTATGCAATTGGTACTGATGAGATAAAAGAGCAAGCGAGACGCTCAACTGTGGAAGTGGTTCCTAATAAGCTGGTCGTCCCTGCTGCAACTGCGGTTGTCGCAACCAGTGCCTCGGTAGTTGCCAAACCTGCTCCTGCCATGTTGAGTGAAACTGAAACCTTCTATCAGAGTCAGATCGAAAAAGCGGTCAAGGCGGGGGATATCGACAAGGCGATGAAGCTGGTGAACGAGGCTGAACGGGCTGGTTCAACCAAAGCAAAAAGCGTGTTTATTGATGCGGTCAAGCGGTCGCAAAAATAGAGTAATACGACCATTTACTGGTCAGATATATTTATTGAGGCCTCCCTTGTTGGAGGCCTTTTTAATCGGTAGACTGTAATAAGTAAAAATAACACCGTTACATTTGGTTACAATGAGTTGCCGTTTGATGTAAATTGTATTATTAAAATACAAAGTGAAACTGCTATTTATATGTTTTTGTAATAGAGTGATAATGCACATTTTTAACTTATATTAGATGCGTTTTTTAGCCGCTAAACAAGTTGTGATCTTCCCTCCAAATTCAATATTCCCCCGCCTTCGAAAGCAGCAATTTATGACCCGCTGGGTTATATTCTGATGGTCAAAATAAACAAGCCCGACTCGAAGATATCTGAATGAATCAGTGCTTATTTCATCCAGATAGATCGTTCAGGGACGACAATCCATTCAGGAGCGCACACAATGTTCAAAAATGCTTTCTCTAATCTGCAAAAGGTTGGTAAGGCGCTGATGCTGCCAGTATCAGTCTTGCCAGTCGCAGGTATTCTGCTGGGGGTGGGTGCTGCCCACTTCAGCTGGATGCCGGAAATTGTCTCCCAATTGATGGAGCAAGCCGGTGGTTCTGTATTTGGCCAGATGGCCCTGCTGTTCGCAGTGGGTGTTGCTCTGGGCTTTACCAATAACGACGGTGTATCCGGTCTGTCAGCCATCGTTGGCTACGGCATCATGGTCGCAACCCTGAAGGTCATGGCACCTGTGATGGGTGTTGAAACCATCGAAACCGGCGTGCTGGGTGGTATCCTGGCCGGTGGTATCGCTGCCTGGGCCTTCAACCGTTTCTACAAGATCCAGCTGCCAGAGTACCTGGGCTTCTTCGCGGGCAAACGTGCCGTACCCATCATCACCGGTTTCCTCTCCATCGGTCTGGGTGTGATCCTGTCCGTGATTTGGCCGCCAGTGGGTGGCGCCATCGGTGCCTTCTCTGACTGGGCTGCCAACCAGAACCCGGTACTGGCCTTCGGTATCTACGGCGTGGTTGAGCGCTCCCTGATCCCGTTCGGTCTGCACCACATCTGGAACGTACCGTTCTTCTATCAGGCGGGTACCTGTGTCAACGGTGCCGGTGAAACTGTTCACGGTATCATGACCTGCTTCCTGACTGCTGATGACGCGTCCCGCGCTGCCGGTAACGGCTTCGGTCAACTGGCTGGTGGCTATCTGTTCAAAATGTTCGGTCTGCCTGCTGCTGCGTTCGCCATCGCTCACGCTGCCAAGCCGGAAAACCGCGCCAAGATCGTTGGTATCATGGCCTCTGCTGCCCTGACCTCTTTCCTGACCGGTATCACCGAGCCGATTGAATTCTCCTTCCTGTTCATCGCTCCTGTTCTGTACGCAATACACGCTGTACTGGCTGGTCTGGCTTATGTGCTGACCAACTCTCTGGGTATCGTACACGGTCACACCTTCTCCAACGGCTTCATCGACTTCGTGGTGCAATCACCGCGTGCCGACAACATGCTGCTGCTGGTTGGTCTGGGTCTGGTTTACGCTGCTATCTACTACGTGGTATTCAGCTTCGTTATCCGTGCCATGAACCTGAAAACCCCGGGTCGTGAAGACGAGACTGCTGAAGAGGCCGTTGGCCAAGGCAAAGACGAGATGTCTGCTGCTCTGGTTGCCGCCTTCGGTGGTAAAGAGAACATCGCTTCTCTGGATGCCTGCATCACCCGTCTGCGTGTTGGCGTGAAAGATGTTGCCAAGGTTGACCAGGCTGGTCTGAAGAAGCTGGGTGCTGCCGGTGTGGTAGTGGCTGGTTCCGGCGTTCAAGCCATCTTCGGTACCAAGTCCGACAACCTGAAAACCGACATGGACATCTGGATGAAGAGCAACTAATCCTGTTGCCTGAATATCAGCGTGTTTGAAGAGGGAGGCGAAAGCCTCCCTCTTGCTATTTGTGGTTATGGAGCGTGCGAGTCGCTGTAGATCGATCTCGGCAGGAGTCTCGTTGCCCAAGGGGCGATATGTAACGGGATGCCCTATGTTGGCGTTGTGCCTCGCTAGCCTTATCGCACACCATCACCAGATCAACCTTATAGCCAGATAAAGTCATCCAGTAATCAGCCAATAAAAAGAGCGCCACCTGGGCGCTCTTTTGTCGAGTCGGGGGGATTAGAGTTTCTCCAGATCCCGCTCGATTTCGCTGATCTTGTTCTGCACCACTTTTTCCAGATGGCGCAGGTCGCGCAGGATCTTCTGCTTGATGTCCGGGTCGGCCTGCTGATGAACGCCCTGGGTCAGGTTGTCCAGCTCATCCACCACATACTTGAGGTTGGCGTTGATCTCGGTAACATCCTTGTACTCGTGGGTGCCCGAGTCGACCAGCATGGTCTTGCGCTGGCGGGGATACTTGAATTTGACACTCTTGGCGAAGAACTCGCCCTTCTGCTTCTTGAAGTAGATCTTGAGGATGTCGTGGTTGGCCTCCTGGCGCAGGGTATAGCTGTCGACGGAGGCGGGATCCTGGATCCCCAGGCTCTTCAGATTCTCGTACATCAGGCTTCCTTGGTTTGAAACGATCCTGTCCCATCCATCTTAACCGATGCCTCATGGCTTGCCTGTGACAGGGGCGCCAAAATGAAAAGGGCGCCATCAGGCGCCCTTTCATCACAGCAATGCTGATTACTCGTCGATGGAGCGCAGCAGGGCGTTGATGCCGACTTTGGCACGGGTCTTGGCATCCACCTTCTTGACGATCACCGCCGCGTAGAGGCTGTACTTGCCGCATTTGGAGGGCAGGGAGCCGGAGACGACCACGGAGCCAGCCGGTACGCGGCCGTAGTGGATTTCGCCGGTTTCGCGGTCATAGATGCGGGTGGACTGGCCGATGAAGACGCCCATGGAGATGACGGAACCTTCCTCGACGATGACCCCTTCAACCACTTCGGAGCGGGCACCGATAAAGCAGTTGTCTTCGATGATGGTCGGGTTGGCCTGCAGTGGCTCCAGTACGCCACCGATGCCGACGCCGCCGGAGAGATGCACGTTTTTACCGATCTGGGCGCAAGAGCCGACAGTGGCCCAGGTATCGACCATGGTACCTTCGTCAACAAAGGCGCCGATGTTGACGTAGGAGGGCATCAGCACGGTATTGGGGGCGATAAAGGAGCCTTTGCGGGCGGTCGCCGGCGGCACCACGCGCACACCCGCTTCCTTGAACTGCTCGGCGGTGTAGTTGGAGAATTTGAGGGGAACCTTGTCGTAGTACTGGGCATCGTCGCCCTTGATGATGCCGTTGTCGTTGATGCGGAAGTAGAGCAGTACCGCTTTCTTCAACCACTGATGGACAACCCACTCACCGGCGATCTTCTCGGCAACCCGTGCCTTGCCAGAGTCCAGCAGGTCGATGGCTTGCAGGATGGCGGACTTGGTGGCGCTATCCACGGAGCCCGGAGTAATGGTGTCGCGGCGCTCGAAGGCCGCTTCAATGATCTGTTGCAACTCGGTCATGACAGGTTTCCTTTAAAAAATTCTGTTTGTTGTATCACACTTTTCCGACTGTTTTTAAGGGGTTGACCGGAATTCTTCCGGCCAGCGGCCATTTCTTCATCCTGTGTGCGCCAACCAGTTGTTTGGCATGGCAAAAAACGCCCGACAATCAGCCTCTTTCGAATCACTCTTCGCTTAATCCAGTACCGACTGTTGGGGATTGAGTTGGTGTACCAGTCGCTCTTCCAGCTGTTTTTGCTGCTCGGCGGTCAATGGCTCGCCATCGAGGCTGGTCAGGCTGAAAAAGTCCTCGACCCGCTCGCCGAAGGTGGCGATTTTGGCGGCGTGCAGCGACAGCCCGCACTGCTGGAAAACGGCACCGATCCGCGCCAGCAGGCCGGGGGTATCGAGGGCTGTCAGCTCCATCAGGGTGTGACGGCTCTCCCCTTTAGTGGGCGAAGAGCGGGGCAGGAAGACCACCCGGGTCGGCACGCTGAACTGGCGGTGGCGCCGTGACAACGGCTTGTTGCGCAGCACCAGCTTGCCCGGCTCCTGCAGCGCCTTCTCCAGCGCCTTCTTGATGGTGGCAGTGCGATTGGGGCTGATGGGCTCGCCGCTTGGCTCCAGTACCACGAAGGTATCGAGCACATAGTTACTGCGCGAGTTCATGATCTGGGCGTCGTGGATGTTGAGGTTCTTCTGATCCAGCGCCGAGGCGACGGTGGCAAACAGATTCGGGGTATCGCGGCAGTAGATAAACACCTCGCTGCCACCGCGGGTCGGGTGTTTGCCGATGATCACCAGCGGTGCCGGGTTGTCGCCATGTTCGATGATGTGGCGGCAGTGCCAGGCGATCTGTTCCGGGCTGTGGCGCAGGAAGTAGTCGGCCTTGAAATCGGCCCAGAGCTGGTTGATTGCCTCTTCCGATACATCCCGTTGCGCCAGCAGTTGCTTGGCCTGACGCTGGTTTTCGCGAATGCGCAGCCGCATGTCGGGCGGGTTCTCCAACCCCTGGCGCAGCGCCTTCTGGGTGGCGAAGTAGAGCTCCCGCAGCAGGGTGCCCTTCCAGTCGTTCCACAGGGTATCGTTGGTGGCGCAGATATCGGCCACGGTGAGGCAGTAGAGCAGGTCGAGATGCTGCTCGTCGCGCACCTTCTGGGCAAAGTCGGTGACCACGTCGGGATCGTAGATATCGCGGCGCTGGGCGGTAACCGACATCAGCAGGTGATGGCGCACCAGCCAGGCGACCAGTCGGCTCTCGTAGCGATCCAGACCGTGCAACTGGCAGAACTCCAGCGCATCGACGGCGCCGAGTTCCGAGTGATCGCCGCGCCGCCCCTTGGCAATATCGTGAAACAGGGCGGCGATGCTGAGCAGCTCCGGTTTGCGCAGCCGGGTGAAGACCTCGTGGCAGAGCGGGTGGCTCTGGCGACTGGCCGGATTGGGGAACTGATGAATGTTCTTGAGCAGCCGATGGGTGTGCTCATCTACCGTGTAGGCGTGGAACATGTCGAACTGCATCTGGCCGACGATGAGGTTCCATTGCGGCAGATAGGCCGCCAGAATGCCGTACTTGTGCATCAGGGTGAGCGGCAGGCCGATGCCGTTGGGGTGGCGCAGCAGCGCCATAAAGAGGCGACGGCAGTCGGGCAAGTCCTGCAACCAGCAGTTGAGTTTGCGGCGCGCCTCGCGCAGTTGGCGCAGGGTGGCCGAGTGGATGCCTGCAATCTCGGGATGCTGGGCCATCTGATAGAAGAGGCGCAGGATGGCGGCCGGTTCACGGCTAAACAGCTCCGCATCCACCGCATCGATGAGGCGGCCACGGAGCTGGAACTCGTCGGAGAGGCGGCGCACATCCATGGCGGTGTTGCCGAGGATCGCCTCGTCAAACAGCTGCAGCAGCATCTCGTTAAGCTCCGAGACCCGCCGCACCGTCTGGTAGAAGCGCTTCATCATCTGCTCGACCGGAGTGTTGCCTTCCCCCTCGAACCCCAACATTTGGGCCACGGTGCGCTGGCGATCGAACAGCAGGCGGTTATCTCCCTTGTTGATGGCCATATGCAGGGCAAAGCGCACCTTCCAGAGAAAATTCTGGCAGTCGAGCAGCTCACGATACTCGGCGCGGTTGAGAAAGCCGTGGCTGGTCATCTCGAACAAAGTGGTGGCGCCAAAGTGGCGGCGGGCGACCCAGGCGAGGGTCTGAATATCCCGCAGGCCACCCGGATTGCTCTTGAGATCGGGCTCCAGCTTGTAGGCGGTACCGAGAAACTGCTGATGGCGCTCCGCCTGCTCTTGCCGTTTGGCGCGAAAGAAGGCTTCGCTCGGCCAGAAGTGCTGGGGGCCGGTGGCCTCTTTCAGTTGTCGGAATCCCTCCTGGCGACCTGTGATGTAGCGGGCCTCGATGAGGTTGGTTGCTACCGTAATATCGGCGCGCCCCTGCTCGAGGCACTCCGCCACGTTGCGCACCGCCTGACCCACCTCAAGCTTGAGATCCCACAGCAAGGTGATGAACTCGCCGATGCGCAGTCCCAACACCTCGTCCAGTTCATCGCCATCATAGAGGATCAGCAGGTCGATGTCGGAGTGGGGGTGCAGCTCGCCACGGCCATAACCGCCTACCGCGATCAGGGTTAGGTCGCTCTTGTCGAAGCCGAACTTCTGCCACAACCGGCAGAGCAACTGATCCATGTACTCGGAGCGGGTGGCAACCAGCTCGATGATGTTGTCACCGGCATCAAAACGGGCGTGCAGCCAGCCGAGAAAGCGGCTCAGGTACTCTTTGCAGTTGTCGCGAGTGAGCTGATCATCGGGTAACAAATGGGGGGAAAGCAGGCTGGCGTCCATGGCATCTCACACACAGTGGCAGGCAAATGGCTGAAACAGAAGTAAAAACCCCGGCGCTTTGGAAGTTCAGGGCCGGGGTTCGATGTTAGCTGTGTTTGATGAAGCGGTCGATAGTGTCATCGGGGCGCAGGGTGAGCACCTCGCAGCCATCCTCGGTCACCAGCAGGGTGTGCTCCCACTGGGCGGAGTCGCCGCCATCCTTGGTGGTCACGGTCCAGCCATCCTTCGGATTGACCTTGCAGTGATACTTCTTGCTGTTGACCATGGGCTCGATGGTGAAGCACATGCCTGCTTTCAGCTCCAGCTTGCCGCTGTTGCGATAGTGGAGGATCTGCGGCTCTTCGTGGAACTCGGCACCGATACCGTGACCGCAGTAGTCACGCACCACGGAGAAACCGGCCTTCTCGACGATGGGCTGGATCACTGCGCCAATCTCGGTGATGCAGGCACCCGGACGCACCTTCTTGATGGCGGCGTAGAGGCTCTCTTGCGCAACTTTGCAGAGCTGGCGGCGCAGCGGGGTGGTTTCACCCACGATGAACATGGCCGAGGTATCGCCGTGGTAACCATCCTTGATAACGGTGATATCCAGGTTGATGATGTCGCCATCGCGCAGCCTCTTGTGATTCGGGATACCGTGGCAGATCACATCGTTCACCGAGGTGCAGATGGATTTGGGGAAGCCGTGGTAGTTGAGCGGAGCTGGAACCGCCTGTTGTACGTCGACAATATAGTCGTGGCAGAGGGTGTTCAGTTCGTCAGTGGTGACGCCAGCTTTGACATGGGGCGCAATCATGACCAGCACATCGGCGGCCAATTGGCCGGCAACGCGCATCTTTTCAATCTCTTCCGGTGTCTTGATTTTAATGGACATGGGATCTCTCTTGCGGCCTGCCGCTGGGCCTGCGAGGGCAGACAGGACAGGTAATGAAAAATAGATGCGTTTGCAATCAGGGCAAAATTTTATCCGCAACCCCCGCGTACTTCCAGTGTGATTGTCATCACAACGTCAAATCGGCGTCGCAGCATCCTCTGGCGGGATCCATATTTACACCTGTTTAGGGTGTCGGCCGGTGGTGTCCTGGACAAAGTTATGATATAAAGCGCGCCGGAATGGGGAACTTGCGTCCCGATTTCATCACCCTTACTTAAACAACACACACACATCGACACATATGCCGGGGTGCCTTAACGGGTCGGTTATATGGGATGTGTGGAGGCCTAACCCCAATACAGAGGTATAAAATGGCTAAAGTTTCTATGCGCGACATGCTGCAAGCTGGCGTTCACTTCGGTCACCAGACTCGTTACTGGAACCCGAAAATGAAATCCTACATCTTCGGTGCACGCAGCAAAGTTCACATCATCAACCTGGAAAAAACCGTTCCTATGTTTGACGATGCCATGAACTTCATCAGCTCCGTAGCTGCCAAGAAAGGCAAGGTACTGTTCGTTGGTACCAAGCGTGCCGCGTCTGAAGCCGTAAAAGAAGCCGCTGAGCGTTGCGACCAGTTCTATGTAAACCACCGCTGGCTGGGCGGTATGCTGACCAACTGGAAAACCGTTCGTCAGTCTATCAAGCGCCTGAAAGATCTGGAAACCCAGAGCCAAGACGGTACCTTCGACAAGCTGACCAAGAAAGAGGCGCTGATGCGTACTCGCGAAATGGAAAAGCTGGAGAAGAGCCTGGGTGGTATCAAGAACATGGGCGGCCTGCCTGACGTTCTGTTCGTTGTCGATGCCGACCACGAGCATATCGCTATCAAAGAAGCCAATAACCTGGGTATCCCGGTAGTTTCCATCGTTGATACCAACTCCAACCCGGACGGCGTTGACTATGTCATCCCGGGTAACGACGACGCTATCCGTGCCGTACAGCTGTACCTGAATGCTGCTGCTGACACCGTACTGGAAGCTCGCGCTCAGGACATCGTTGTTCAAGCCGAACAAGATGGCTTCGTTGAAGCTGAGTAATTGATAAGGACTGTAAAGCCCTTATTAACCAAGCTGATGTAATTGGTTAGCAGGGGCCCTTGTGGCCCCTGTTTCTTGTCAATTCAAGACCGAGGATACTGGACATGGCTAACGTTACTGCCGCCCTGGTAAAAGAACTGCGCGAGCGCACTGCCGCTGGCATGATGGATTGCAAAAAAGCACTGGAAGAAGCTGCTGGTGATATCGAGCTGGCAATTGAGAACATGCGCAAATCCGGTCAGGCCAAAGCCGCCAAGAAAGCTGGCCGTATCGCCGCTGAAGGCGTTATCTTTGCTCGCACCGAAGGCAACGTTGCCGTCATGATCGAGCTGAACAGCGAAACCGACTTCGTCGCCAAAGATGCCAGCTTCATGGCAATGGGCCAGAAGATCGCTGACATCGCTGCGACCCAGAAAATTGCTGACGTTGACGCGCTGAAAGCCGCTGACTTCGGTAACGGCGAATCCGTCGAGCTGACCATCACCAACCTGATCGCCAAGATCGGTGAGAACATGAACCTGCGTCGCGTGATGCTGGTTGAAGGTGACAACCTGGGTACCTACGTTCACGGTTCCCGCATTGGTGTTATCACCAAGCTGACCGGTGGTTCTGCCGAGCTGGCCAAAGATCTGGCCATGCACGTTGCTGCCAACAGCCCGCAATTCGTCAAGCCTGAAGACGTGTCTGCTGAAGTCGTTGCCAAAGAGCGCGAAATCCAGATCGACATCGCCATCAACTCCGGCAAGCCGAAAGAGATCGCCGAGAAGATGGTTGAAGGCCGCATGAAGAAGTTCACCGGTGAGGTTTCCCTGACTGGTCAACCGTTCGTGAAAGATCCTTCCATGACCGTTGCCGAGCTGCTGAAGAAAGAAGGCGCTGACGTTGTCTCCTTCACCCGTTTCGAAGTGGGCGAAGGCATCGAGAAGCAAGAGACCGATTTCGCTGCTGAAGTTGCAGCCCAAATCGCGGCCGCTCAAAAGGCCTAATCGAACCGGTTTTTCCGTTTCCCCAGACCGCGACTTATGTCGCGGTCTTTATATGACCAGGAATCAGTGACATGAGTACCAATCCCAAACCTGCATACAGACGTGTTCTTCTGAAGTTGAGTGGTGAAGCCCTGCAAGGATCCGAGGGTTTCGGCATTGATCCGGCGGTGCTGGAGCGGATGGCCCAAGAGATCAAAGAACTGGTTGAGTTGGGTGTTCAGGTCGGTCTGGTCATCGGTGGCGGCAACCTGTTCCGTGGTGCCGGTCTTGCCAAAGCGGGCATGAACCGCGTGGTGGGCGACCACATGGGTATGCTGGCAACCGTGATGAACGGTCTGGCCATGCGTGATGCCCTGCATCGTGCTTATGTGAATGCCCGTCTGATGTCTGCCATCTCCCTGCAAGGCGTCTGTGACTCCTACAGCTGGGCCGAGGCAATCAGCCAGCTGCGTGCTGGCAAAGTCGTTATCTTCTCTGCCGGTACCGGCAACCCCTTCTTCACTACCGATTCTGCGGCTTGCCTGCGCGGGATCGAGATCGAAGCTGATGTGGTGCTCAAAGCCACCAAGGTTGATGGTGTATACAACGAAGATCCGGTCAAGAATCCGGATGCCGTGCTGTATCATGAACTGAGTTATGATGAAGTTCTTGAAAAAGAGCTCAAGGTGATGGATCTTGCTGCCTTTACCCTGGCACGTGACCATGATCTGCCGATCCGCGTGTTCAACATGAACAAACCGGGTGCCCTGCGCCGGGTTGTCATGGGTGAACCGGAAGGCACTCTGATCCACCACGTTGGTAAATAAGATAAAAGTGAGCCACCTGGCGCTCTTATCCTATCCATCACGTCAGTAAATAAGATAGACACGGGCCGTGTAGCGGCTCGTTCGCCAAAAGGAAAACCACTGTGATCAACGAGATTAAAAACGACGCCAAGGACCGTATGGGCAAGAGCGTAGAAGCGCTCAAGACCCAAATGTCCAAGATCCGTACCGGCCGCGCTCACCCGAGCCTGCTCGACGGCATCCAGGTTGAGTATTACGGTGCTGCCACTCCGCTGAAACAGTTGGCCAACGTCGTGGCAGAAGATGCTCGCACTCTCTCCATCTCCATTTTTGACCGCTCCATGATCCAGGCGGTAGAGAAGGCGATCCTGACCTCCGATCTGGGCCTGAACCCGTCCAGCAATGGCCAGACCCTGCGCGTGCCACTGCCGCCGCTGACCGAAGAGCGTCGTCGCGACCTGACCAAGATCGTCCGTGCCGAAGCGGAAAATGCCCGTGTTGCCGTGCGCAACATCCGTCGTGACGCCAACGCCGATCTGAAAGCGCTGCTGAAGGACAAAGAGATCTCCGAAGACGACGACCGTCGCGCCCAGGAAGAGATCCAGAAACTGACCGACTCCTACATCAAGCTGGTCGATGAGGCCCTTGCCGTAAAGGAGAAGGAGCTAATGGAAATCTAACCGTCTGAAAGGTATATTACGAGCGCCGTGTAGTGCCCCTGCACGGCGCTTTTGTCTTTGTGGGAGAATTACATGTCGCTTTTGGCTGCGTTGGGTGATTGTGCCAACTCGTCTTTACCCCGTCACGTCGCCATCATCATGGATGGTAACGGTCGCTGGGCCCAGAACCGAGGCAAGATGCGGGTTTATGGCCACAAGGCGGGCGTCAAGTCAGTGCGCGAGGCCGTTACCTTTGCTGCGCGTGCCAAGATCGAGGCATTGACCCTGTTTGCATTCTCCAGCGAGAACTGGCGCCGCCCGGAAGGGGAGGTCAGTGCCTTGATGGAACTGTTCATCACAGTGCTGGGTCGTGAGGTGCAGAAACTGCACAACAACGGGATCCGGCTCAAGGTGATTGGCGATACTGCTCGCTTTAGTGAGCGGTTGCAGGCCAAAATCGCCAAGGCGGAAGCCTTGACCGCCAATAACAAGGGGTTGACCCTGAACATTGCGGCCAACTATGGCGGCCAGTGGGATATCGCCCAGGCGGCCCGCAAGCTGGCTAAAGCAGTGGCGGCCGGTGAACTGGCCGCTGACGACATTGATGAATCCATGTTGACCCGCGAGGTTTGCATGGCCGATCTGCCACCCGTGGACCTGTTGATCCGCACCGGTGGCGATCATCGCATCAGCAACTTTGTGTTATGGCAGCTCGCCTATGCCGAGCTCTATTTTACCCCGGTATTGTGGCCCGATTTCAACGAGGCCGAGTTCAGTGAGGCTGTCGCCTCTTTCGTTGCCCGCGAGCGTCGCTTCGGTTGCACGGGTGAACAGATACGGGAATTGATCGCCGAGCAGCAGACCGGCTAAACCCCGCTCCCAAGAGAGAGGTTTCTTTTGCTAAAACAACGAATTATTACTGCTTTGATGTTGATCCCCCTGGTGTTGGGGGCGCTCTTCTTTCTGCCATTGAAATTTTTTGCCCTGTTGGCTGCGCTGGTGTTTTTGTTGGCCAGTCGCGAATGGAGTGGGTTTGTCTCTGCTGCTCCGCAGCAATGGTTGCCCATCGTATTTTGTCTGTTGCTCGGTGCCAGCCTCTTTTGGCTGCCGGTGGAGCAACTCTGGACGCCCCACCTGCACCCCCTCGTGATGGGCGTGCTCTGGACAGCGGTAAGCTGGTGGCTGCTGGGTCTGCTGCTGGTGCTGCGCTATCCCCAAAGCGCCAAGCTGTGGAAAGAGTCTATCTGGCTCAAGTCGCTGTTTGGTCTGGTGACTCTGGTTCCCTTCTTCTGGTCGCTGGTCGCCATCCGTGGTTACAACTTTTACCATGACCCCATGATGGGGGCCTGGATCCTGTTGTTCGTGATGGGGCTGGTCTGGGCGGCAGATTCTGGCGCGTATTTTTTCGGCAAGGCGTTCGGTAAGCACAAGCTGGCACCGGCTGTGAGTCCGGGCAAAACCATCGAAGGGATGTGTGGCGGCCTCTTTACCGCCAGCCTGCTGGCCATCGGCGTTACCTGGTCGATGGGATTTGTTCCTGCCAAGATGATCACCGTGCTGTTTTGCTCTCTGCTGGCGGTGCTTGCCTCCGTACTCGGCGATCTGACCGAGAGCATGTTCAAGCGCGAAGCAGGCATCAAGGACTCCGGCACTTTGCTGCCGGGTCATGGCGGCATTCTCGACCGGATCGACAGCCTGACCGCCGCCCTGCCGGTGTTTCTGCTCAGTTATCTGCTACTCAGTCAGGAGTTTTGATGCACAAGTCACTGGTTATTCTGGGAGCCTCCGGCTCCATCGGTCAGAGTACCTTGAAAGTGCTGCGCCATAACCCGGGCAGTTGGCAAGTGTTGGCGTTGACCGCCGCCCGCAACGTGGATGCCATGTTGCGGGACTGCCTCGAATTCTCCCCCCGTTTTGCCGTGATGGTCGATGAGGATGCCGCCCGTGAACTCGCTGCCCGTCTGAAAGCGCACGGCAGTGCGACCAGGGTCATGTCTGGTGCAGCAGCCCTCTGCGATGTGGCCGCTCACCCCGACACCCATAGCGTGATGGCCGCCATCGTCGGTGCGGCCGGACTGGCCCCGACCATGGCCGCGGTACGTGCCGGCAAGCGTATTTTGCTGGCCAACAAGGAGGCGCTGGTGATGTCCGGTGCTTTCTTCATGGAAGCCGTGCGCGAACATGGCGCCGAGCTGCTGCCCATCGACAGCGAACACAATGCCATCTTCCAGTGTCTGCCGACCGCTGTGCAGCGCCAGCCCGGTTTTTGCGATCTGGCGGCGGCGGGGATCAGCAAGATTTTGCTGACCGGTTCTGGCGGCCCGTTCCGTTACACCGAGATCAGCGAGCTGGCCAAGGTGACGCCGGCGCAGGCCATCGCGCATCCCAACTGGTCGATGGGGGCCAAGATTTCGGTCGACTCCGCCACCATGATCAACAAGGGGCTGGAGTACATCGAGGCGCGCTGGTTGTTCAATGCGGCGCCAGAGCAGATCCAGGTGGTGATCCACCCGCAGTCGGTGATCCACTCCATGGTGCAGTACAAGGATGGCTCCGTGCTGGCCCAGCTTGGCAATCCGGATATGTGTACCCCCATCGCCCATGCGCTGGCTTATCCCAATCGCATCCCCTCCAGTGTGGAACCTTTGGATTTCTTCAGTGTCGGAGAGTTCAGCTTTATCCGGCCTGATTATGATCGTTATCCCTGTCTGGCGCTGGCCATCAATGCCTGCCAGAAGGGACAAGCGGCGACCACTGCGCTCAATGCAGCCAACGAGGAGGCGGTTGCCGCCTTCCTGGCCGGGCGCATCGGCTTTATGGATATTGCCCGGATCAACGAGGCAGTGATGCTGGCGCTGGAGAGCAGCACAGTAGGCTCGCTCGATGATCTGTTTGCCCTGGACGGTGCGGCAAGAGCCCGTGCTCATACTTTGATTGAGGAGCTTGGCTGATGGGCGGTGTGTTGTGGAATATCGGTGCCTTTGTTGTTGCGCTGGGTCTGCTGGTCGCGGTGCACGAGTTTGGTCACTTCTGGGTGGCCCGTCGTTGTGGCGTCAAGGTTGAGCGCTTCTCCATCGGTTTTGGCAAGGCGATCTGGCGCAGGATGGGTAAGGATGGCACCGAATATGTGCTGGCGCTGATCCCGCTCGGTGGCTACGTCAAGATGCTCGATGGCCGGGTCGATGAACTCAAGCCCGGTGACGAGCAGTATGCCTTCAACCACAAGAGTGTCTGGGCGCGGATGGCGATTGTTGCCGCAGGTCCCATGGCCAACTTCGTCTTTGCCCTGTTTGCCCTCTGGCTGATGTTTATCATCGGGGTGCCGAGCGTCAAGCCGGTGATCGGTGAAGTGCGTCCGGCATCCATAGTTGCCGAGGCGGGTGTGGTGCCGGGGATGGAGATTGTCGGGGTCGGCGATGAGCAGACCGGTGACTGGGAGAGCGTCACCTACGCTCTTATCAGTCATCTGGGTGATGATGCAGTGACTCTCAAGGTGCAGGCACCCAATACCAGCTATGCCACCGATAAAACCTTGTCGCTGACCGGCTGGACCTTCGATCCGGATAAAGAGTCGCCCATCGGCAGCTTGGGAATTGTCCCCCTGAGTGGCAAAGTGCTGCCAGTCGTAGCTGCAGTGGTGGCCAAGAGTGCCAGTGAAAAGGCGGGGCTGCAGGTAGGTGACCGTATCAAACTGGTCGGCGATCAGCCTATTACCGCGTGGGCCCAGTTTGTCGAACTGGTGCAGCAGGCACCGGGTGAACCCCTGCAAGTGGTGGTTGAGCGCAACAACAGTGATCTCAACGTGACCCTGACCCCGGATAGCCGCAAGGTGCAGGGCAAGCTGGTAGGATTCGTCGGTCTCTCGCCGCAACTGGTTCCATTACCGGATGAATATCGAATTCTGTTACAGTATGGGCCTTTGCAGGCGCTGTGGCATGGCGCGGACAAGACCTGGAGCCTGATCACGCTCACCTTTGACATGATTGGCAAGTTGATCGGTGGCATCGTGTCGCTGGACAACCTGAGCGGCCCCATCTCCATTGCCAAGGGCGCCGGCAGCAGTGCCGACTATGGTCTGGTCTATTTCTTGAGTTTTCTGGCGCTGATCAGCGTCAACCTGGGGATTATCAATCTATTCCCCCTGCCGGTGCTCGATGGTGGCCATCTGGTCTATTTCCTTATCGAAGCGGTCACCGGCAAGCCGGTATCAGAGAAAATACAGGAAGTGGGTTTCAGGATCGGCGCCGCCATTCTGATGTTATTGATGGGCATTGCGCTGTTTAACGATTTCGCTCGCCTCTGAGGCCAGAGCATCAACAAGGACACATAAGAACAAAATGGCTGTTAAAAAAGCATTGGTGTTGAGTTGCCTGCTGGGTGCCAGTTTCCTGGCCCAGGCGGCCCCTGCCTCTTTTGTGGTGCAAGATATCCAGGTCGAAGGTCTGCAACGGGTGACCCTGGGTGCCGCACTGTTGAACCTGCCGATCCGGGTCGGTGATACCGTCGACTCCGTGGCTCTGGCCAGCGCCATCAAAAAGCTCTATGCCTCGGGTAACTTCGAGGATGTGAAGGTTTACCGTGACGGCCAGGTGCTGCAGGTGATGGTCAAGGAGCGTCCGACCATCTCCAGCATCGAGTTTGCTGGCAACAAGGATATCAAAGAGGAGCAACTGACCCAGAGTCTGGAGTCCTCCGGTATCCGTGTGGGCGATCCGCTGGATCGCACCGTGCTCACTTCCCTCGAGAAGGGACTGGAAGATTTCTACTATGGCGTGGGTAAATACTCCGCCAAGGTCAAGGCGATCGTCACCCCGTTGCCGCGCAACCGGGTCGATCTCAAGTTCACCTTCGTGGAAGGGGAAGCGGCCAAGATCCAGCAGATCAACATCGTCGGCAACAGCGTCTTCCCTGAAGATAAGCTGATTGCCCAGCTCTCCCTGCGCGACGAAGTGCCCTGGTGGAATTTCACCGCCGATCAGCGCTATCAGAAGCAAAAATTGGCGGGTGATATCGAGACCCTGCGCTCCTACTACATGGACCGCGGCTATATCCGCTTCCAGCAGGAGTCTACCCAGGTCTCCATGACCCCCGACAAGAAGGGCGTCTACGTCACCCTCAACATCAAGGAAGGGGATCAGTACAAGGTCTCCGGTGTCCAGCTCAAGGGGGACCTGATCGATCGCGGTGGCGAGATGAAGGGATTGATCCCGATTGCTGCCGGCAGCACCTACTCTGCCAGTCAGGTGACTCATACCGAAGAGGTGCTCTCCAAGTTCCTCGGCCGTTACGGCTACGCCTATCCGAAAGTGGTCACTTTCCCGCAGATCAATGACAAGACCAAGGAAGTGGAGCTGATCGTCAACGTTGAGCCGGGCCCCCGTGTCTATGTACGCAATATCAACTTCAGCGGTAACGCCACCACCGAAGATCAGGTACTGCGTCGCGAGATGCGCCAGATGGAGGGCACCTGGCTCTCCTCCGACAACATCGAGCAGTCCAAGAGCCGTCTCAACCGCCTTGGCTACTTTGAGAGCGTCGAAGTGGACACCAAACGGGTGCCGGGCAACGATGATCTGGTTGACCTCGACTTCAAGGTCAAGGAGCAGCCTGCTGGCTCCATCAACGCCGGTATCGGTTACGGCACCGAATCGGGTCTGAGCCTGCAGGCGGGGATCTCTCAGGACAACTTTATGGGTACCGGTAAGAAGGTCTCCATCAACGCCAGCACCAACGACTACTCCAAGAACGTTGACCTGAGCTATAACGACCCCTACTTCACCGTGGATGGTGTCAGCCTGGGTGGTCGGGTCTACTACAACCAGTTCCGCGCCGATGATGCCGATATTGTCGATTACGAGAACGAAACCATCGGTTTCCGTCTCTCCAGCGGCTTCCCGGTCAACGAGTTCAACCGTCTCGACTTCAGTACCGGTATCGAGAGCACCAAGCTGAGCCGTCCGTCATTCAATGCCCAGAACTATCAGGAGTGTCTGAAGGACAATCCGGATACTGATGGCAATACCTACTGCTGGGATCAGTGGAATGATAACCGCCAGTCGGTACAGATGGATCAGTTCTGGAATGCCTATTCACAGGATGGTTCCAACCTCGACTTTGTGACCGTCGATGTCACCGCTGGCTGGACCCGCTCTACCCTGAACAAGGGGATGTTCCCGACTTCTGGCGATCGTCAGCGTATCAACGCCAAGGTGACCGTACCGGGCATGGAGCTGCAGTACTACAAGCTCTCTGCCGAAGATGCCCACTACTTCCCGCTCGATGCGGATCACAGTTGGGTAATGATCGGCAAGGGTCGTGTCTCCTACGGTAACGGCTATGGCGATGACTCCATGCTGCCGTTCTTCGAGAACTACTATGCCGGTGGTTTCGATACGGTACGTGGCTTCAAGAGCAATACCATTGGTCCCAAGGCGATCTACAAGACCTACAACAAGCCGGGTGCTGGCAGTTGCACGGGTTCTCAGCCGTGTGAAACTGGCTACTACGAAGGTTCCGACACCTCGGTGGGCGGTAACGCTCTGGCCGTCGCCTCACTGGAGCTTGTCTTCCCGACCCCGTTCGTCTCCGAGACCTATCGTCCGCAGATCCGTTCAACCGTCTTTATGGACGCAGGTACCGTATGGAGCACTGATTTTGCCAACGGGGCATATCCTTGCGCCGCCGGTTCTGATTGCAACTATCTGAGCCAGGACTACTCCAACCCGGGCAATATCCGGGTCTCTGCCGGTGTCTCCCTGCAGTGGCTCTCGCCGATGGGCCCGCTGGTGTTTGCCTTGGCCAAGCCGATCAAGAAATACGAAGGGGATCGCACCGAAGTCTTCTCCTTCAACATCGGTCGTACTTTCTAAGCAGAGTTTCGCCCTCACCCATGCGGTGGGGGTCTTCAATGATGGGACGCGCGGTATGCGTGCCTCACCAGGTAACAAGACGGTCCTAACGCCGCTTGCATAATCGGGTAAATCAGGTAGCCCTCGCCATGAGGGAACAAGGAGTAAGTGTGAATAAAGCGTTGAAAGTAGCTGGTTTGAGCTTTGCACTGATGGCTGCCGGCATGGGTTCTGCCTTCGCTGAGACCAAGATCGCCGTGGTTGATATGGGCGAAGTCTTCCAAAAGCTGCCCCAGCGTGAAGCCGTTGCAGCCAAGCTGAAAGGTGAATTCGAGCCGCGCATGCGTGAGCTGCAGAAGCTGGAACAGGAAGGCCAGAAGCTGGTCGAAAAGTTCCGCAAGGATGAAGCCTTTATGAGCGCCGAGCAGAAGAAGCAGAATCAGGAGAAGCTGGCCAAGCTGCAGATGGAGTTCAACCAGAAGCGTCAAGCCTTTGAGCAGGACAACGGCCGCCGTCAGTCCGAAGAGCGCAACAAGATCCTGACCAAGGTGCAGGCAGCCATCGATTCCATCGCCAAGAGCAATGGTTACGATCTGGTGCTGGAGCGCAATGCCGCCCCGTATGCCGCCAGCAAGCTGGACATCTCCGGCCAGGTTATTTCTCAGGTAAGCAAGAGCAACTAATTGATGGCATTCACTCTCGCACAGCTGGCCCAGCAACTGGGGGCCCAGGTCCATGGCGACGGAACCCTGGAAATCCGCAAGGTAGCGACACTGGAAAAGGCCGGGGAGGGGGATATCACCTTCCTGTCCAACAAGAAGTACCGGCACTATCTGGAGCAGAGCAAGGCGACCGCCGTGCTCATTACAGAAGCGGATCTGCCATTTTGTCCCACCAATGCCTTGGTGCTCAAAGACCCCTATGTGGGCTTTGCCCGGGTAGCCCAACTGCTGGACACCACCCCGCAGCCGGCCACGGATATTCATCCGAGTGCCGTTATCGCGGCTGACGTGCAACTGGGCGAGAGAGTGGCCATCGGCGCCAATGCAGTGATCGAATCCGGTGTCGTGCTGGGTGACGATGTACGCATTGGCCCGGGCTGTTTTGTTGGCAAAAATACCCGGCTGGGAGCCCGCTCCCGGCTGTGGGCCAACGTCACCCTCTATCACAATGTGACCATGGGCTCCGACTGTCTGGTTCAATCCGGCACAGTGATCGGGGCCGATGGTTTCGGTTATGCCAACGAGCGTGGCGAGTGGATCAAGATCCCCCAGCTCGGCGGTGTGACCATTGGCAACCGGGTCGAGATCGGTGCCTGCACCACCATTGATCGCGGTGCGCTGGAAGATACCCGCATCGCTGACAACGTCATCATCGACAACCAGTGCCAGATCGCCCACAACGTGGAGATCGGTTACGGCACCGCCGTGGCGGGCTCTACCGTGATGGCTGGTAGTCTCAAGGTCGGCAAATACTGTATCATTGGCGGCGCTTCCGTCTTTAACGGGCATATGGAGATCTGCGACCAGGCCACCGTCACCGGTATGGCCATGGTGATGCGACCCATTACCGAGCCCGGTGTCTACTCTTCCGGCATCCCTCTGCAAACCAATAAAGAGTGGCGCAAGACCGCCGCCCGGGTGATGCGTATCGAAGAGATGCACAAGCGGTTAAGCAAGCTTGAGAAGAAGCTGGATCAAGAATAATCACGATTGGTATAGGGTACTGTTTTGACTACTGAAAAGAAGAGCCTGGGTATCCAGGAAATCATGGATCTGCTACCCCACCGTTATCCGTTTCTGATGGTGGATCGTGTAGACGACTACGAGATCAGCGATGAGCGCAAAACCTTGCGTGCCATCAAGAACGTCTCGTTCAACGAGCCGATCTTCCAGGGGCACTTCCCGGCCAAGCCGGTGTTCCCTGGCGTACTGATCCTGGAAGCGATGGCACAGGCCACCGGTATCCTGGCCTTTACCATGGTGGGCAAGCCGTCTCCCAACGAACTCTACTATTTTGCCTCAATCGACAACGCTCGCTTCAAGCGTCCGGTCGGCCCCGGTGACCAACTGGTGCTCGACGTGGAGTTCCTGAAAGAGCGTCGCGGTATTGCCAAGTTCACCGGTGTCGCCACCGTCGACGGTGAAGTGGTCTGTACCGCCGAGCTGATGTGCGCCAAACGCGAGGTTTAACACACGTGATCGACCAGACTGCCATCATTCACGATACTGCCATCGTCCATGAGTCTGCCGTGATCGGTAAAGGGGTTGAAATCGGCCCCTTTTCTGTCATCGGCGCCGAGGTGGAAATCGGTGACAACACCTGGGTAGGTTCCCATGTGGTGATCAAGGGCCCGACCAAGATTGGTCGCGGCAACAAGATCTTCCAGCACACCTCCATCGGTGAGGATTGCCAGGACAAGAAGTACGCCGGTGAGCGCACCTTCCTCGAAATTGGCGACAACAACGTCATTCGCGAGAACTGCACCTTCCACCGCGGCACCATTCAGGATCAGAGCCTGACCAAGGTGGGCAGCGGCAACCTGTTCATGGTCAACGTTCACGTTGCCCACGACTGCATCATCGGTGACAACTGCATCTTCGCCAACAACGCGACCCTGGCGGGCCACGTGGTGATTGGTGACTTCGTGATCTTTGGTGGTCTCTCCGCCATTCACCAGTTCGGTCGCGTCGGTTCCCACGCCTTCGTCGGTGGTTGCGCCGCCCTGAACAAGGACGTGCCTCCTTACGTGATGGCTGCCGGCAACTACGCCAAACCGTTCGGGGTCAACTCCGAAGGTCTGCGTCGCCGCGGTTTCAGCGCCGAGGCCATCTCTGCCGTCAAGCGTGCCTACAAAGAGATCTTCCGCTCCGGCAAGACCATCGAAGAGGTGCTGCCGGTGCTGATCGAGATGGCGCAAGCCGAACCGGCCGTCCAGCTCTATGTGGACTTCCTCAAAGATAACGAGCGCGGGATCATCCGTGCCTGATCCGGTTCGTATCGGTATCGTCGCCGGAGAAGTCTCCGGCGACATTCTGGCTGCCGGTCTGGTGCGCGAGCTGCAGGCCCGCTACCCGGATGCGCAGTTCGAAGGGATCGCCGGGCCGCGGATGCAGGCCCTCGGCGTCAAGGCCCTGTTCGAGATGGAAGAGCTCTCCGTCATGGGGATCACCGAGGTGCTTGGCCGTCTGCCGCGCATCCTCAAGGTTCGTCGCGAACTGCTGCGCCACTTTATTGCCAATCCGCCCGATATCTTCATCGGCGTGGATGCACCGGATTTCAATATCGGAGTGGAGCTGAAACTGCGCCGCGCCGGTATCAAGACGGTTCACTATGTCAGCCCCTCTGTGTGGGCCTGGCGCCAGAACCGCATTCACAAGATCAAGGCCGCTACCGACATGGTGCTCGCCTTCCTGCCGTTCGAGAAAGCCTTTTACGACCGTTTCGACGCCCCTTGCCGTTTTGTCGGCCATACCATGGCGGACGATATTCCATTGGTGCCGGATCAGGCTGCCGTGCGTCGCAATCTCGGTATCGATGCCAATCGCCGCTGGCTGGCAGTGCTGCCGGGCAGCCGCACCGCAGAAGTGGGCTTTATGTCCCCCCTGTTTCTCGAGGCGTGCAAACACCTGACGGTGCGCTATCCGGATCTCGGCTTCATCGTGCCGCTGGTCAACCAGAAACGGCGCGAGCAGTTTATGGCCATCAAGGCCGAGGTAGCGCCGGGTCTCGACATGGTGCTGCTGGAAGGGCAGGGCCGCGAGGCGATGATCGCCGCCGACGTGGTGATGCTGGCCTCTGGCACCGCGGCGCTCGAAGCCATGCTGGTGAAAAAGCCGATGGTGGTGGGCTACAAGCTCAAGCCCTTCAGCTATTGGCTGGCCCAGCGACTGGTAAAGACCGAATTTGTCTCTCTGCCCAACCTGCTCGCCGGTCGCATGCTGGTGCCGGAACTCATCCAGCACGAGTGCACCCCGGAGAATCTGGTGGAAGAGGTGAGCAAGTACTTCGAGCACGAAAACAGTGCGCTGGTCAACACCTTCACCGAGCTGCACCAGCTGATCCGCTGCAATGCCGACTCGCAGGCCGCCGATGCGGTGGCGGATCTGCTCGGCAGATAACGCTATTTCGGACCGTCGATTGCGCCGCACAGCCCGTTAATCCGTTTTCCGAGCGGTGATGCCGCGCCAGTCGACCCCTGTCAGGCCCCACGGGGCCTGTTTTGATTCAAGGCTACAAGATGATGATCGATATTCCTGACGACAAGCTGGTTGCCGGTGTGGACGAAGTGGGCCGTGGCCCCCTGGTGGGTGACGTGGTCACCGCTGCGGTCATTCTCGATCCCGCCAATCCGATCGCGGGGCTCAACGACTCCAAGAAGCTCTCTGAGAAGAAGCGCCTCGCCCTGTTTGACGAGATCAAAGAGAAGGCGCTCGCCTGGGCCATCGGTCGCGCCACTCCAGAGGAGATCGACGGGCTCAACATCCTGCATGCCACCATGCTGGCGATGCAGCGCGCCGTGGCGGGACTGAAGGTCACCCCCGAGCTGGTCTTTATCGATGGCAACCGCTGCCCGGCGCTGCCGATGGAAGCGCGCGCCGTGGTCAAGGGCGATAGTCTGGTGGCCGCCATCAGCGCCGCCTCTATCCTCGCCAAGGTGACCCGAGATGCGGAGATGACCGAGCTGGACTGTCGCCATCCCGAGTATGGTTTTGCCCGCCACAAGGGTTACCCTACGCCTGAGCACCTCGCCATTCTGGCCGAGCGTGGCCCGTTGCCCGAATATCGCAAGAGCTTCAAACCGGTGCGCCGCGCACTGGGGATCGAGTAGACCATGCCATTTAGTTTGAGCAGCGAGAGGAGATGACGATGGCTGACCCCCGTTTTATCCACCTGCGAGTCCACTCCGACTTCTCCATGGTCGATGGCCTGCAGAAGATCAACCCCATCGTCGGGGCGGCGGCGGCCAACAACATGCCGGCGCTGGCGCTGACCGATCAGATGAACATGTGCGGTCTGGTGCGCTTCTATGGCGCGGCCCACGGCAAGGGGATCAAGCCCATCGTCGGTGCCGACTTCTGGGTGCAGAGCGATGAGCTCGGCGACGAGCAGTTCCGTCTCACCCTGCTCGCCATGGATAACGACGGCTACCAGAACATCACCCTGCTTATTTCCCGCGGTTACCAGCGCGGCCACGTGCAAGGGCGGCCGGTTATCGACAAGAGCTGGCTCAGCGATCATGCCAAGGGGGTGATCGTCCTCTCCGGCGGCCGCGAGGGGGATGTGGGCAAGTTCCTGCTCAAGGGCAACCGGCAGATGACCGAGCAGTGCGTCGCCTTCTATCAGACCCACTTCCCCGATGCCTACTACCTCGAACTGCTGCGTACCGGTCGACCCGACGAAGAGGTCTACCTGCACATGGCGGTGGCCATCGCCACCGAGTTCGAGCTGCCAGTGGTCGCCACCAACGAGGTGGTGTTCCTCAACGCCGATGACTTCGATGCCCACGAGATCCGGGTTGCCATCCACGATGGCTATACCCTGATGGACAAACGCCGCCCTCGTCGCTACAGCCCCCAGCAGTACCTGCGTAGTCAGGAGGAGATGGCGGAGCTGTTTGCCGACATTCCCGAAGCGCTGGAAAACACGGTGGAGATCGCCAAGCGCTGCAACGTGACGGTGCGTCTCGGCGAGTACTTCCTGCCCAACTTCCCGACCGGCGACATGACTACCGAAGATTTTCTGGTGGCCAAATCGAAAGAGGGTCTGGAGGAGCGTCTCGAGTTTCTGTTCCCGGATCCGCAAGTGCGGGCCGAGCGCCGTCCCGAGTATGACGAGCGTCTCGACATCGAGCTGAAAGTGATCAACCAGATGGGCTTCCCGGGTTACTTCCTCATCGTGATGGAGTTTATCCAGTGGTCCAAGGACAACGGCATTCCCGTTGGCCCGGGTCGGGGCTCGGGGGCGGGTTCTCTGGTGGCCTACGCCCTCAAGATCACTGACCTCGACCCGCTGGAATTTGACCTGCTGTTCGAACGTTTCCTGAACCCCGAGCGGGTATCCATGCCCGACTTCGACGTCGACTTCTGCATGGACCGGCGCGACGAGGTGATTGAGCACGTCTCCGACATGTACGGCCGGGATGCGGTATCCCAGATCATCACCTTCGGCAGCATGGCGGCCAAGGCGGTGGTGCGGGACGTGGGCCGGGTGCTGGGTCACGCTTACGGCTTTGTCGATCGCATCTCCAAGCTGATCCCGCCGGATCCGGGCATGACGCTTGCCAAGGCATTCGAGGCTGAGCCCAAGCTGCCCGAACTCTACGAGCAGGATGAGGAGGTCAAAGACCTCATCGACATGGCTCGTCGTCTCGAAGGGGTGGTGCGCAACGCTGGTAAACACGCCGGTGGCGTGGTGATCGCACCCACCAAGATCACCGACTTTGCGCCGCTCTACTGCGATGACGAAGGCCATCACCCGGTCACCCAGTTCGACAAGAACGACGTGGAGTACGCCGGTCTGGTGAAGTTCGACTTCCTGGGTCTGCGGACCCTCACCATCATCGACTGGGCGCTCGGTATGATAAACCCGCGTCTTGCCAAAGAGGGCAAGCCGCCGGTGGATATCGCCGCCATCCCCATCGATGACAAGAAGTCGTTCGACCTGCTGCAGCGCTACGAGACCACAGCGGTATTCCAGCTGGAATCCCGCGGCATGAAGGATCTCATCAAGCGGCTGCGCCCCGACTGCTTCGAAGACATGATCGCACTGGTGGCCCTGTTCCGACCGGGCCCGCTCCAGTCAGGCATGGTGGATAACTTCATCGACCGCAAACACGGTAATGAAGCGATCTCCTATCCGGACGAGAAGTGGCAGCACGAGAGCCTGAAACCGATTCTGGAACCGACCTACGGCATCATCCTCTATCAGGAGCAGGTGATGCAGATCGCCCAGACCCTGGCGGGTTATACGCTGGGTGGCGCGGATATGCTGCGCCGGGCGATGGGTAAGAAAAAGCCCGAGGAGATGGCCAAGCAGCGAGCCGGTTTCGAGGAGGGCGCCGTCAAGAATGGCGTCGACGGCGAACTGGCGATGAAGATTTTCGATCTGGTGGAGAAGTTTGCGGGCTACGGCTTTAACAAATCCCACTCCGCCGCCTATGCGCTGGTCTCCTACCAGACCCTCTGGCTCAAGACCCACTTCCCGGCCGAGTTCATGGCGGCGGTCATGACCGCCGATATGGACAACACCGACAAGATCGTGACTCTGGTGGACGAGTGCCAGCGGATGGGGCTCACCGTGATCCCGCCGGATGTGAACACCGGCCGCTATCGCTTCTCGGTCAACGAAGATGGTCATATTGTCTACGGGATCGGGGCAGTGAAAGGGGTCGGTGAAGGCCCCATCGATGCGATCTTGAGCGCCCGGGATCAAGACGGCCCGTTCCGCGATCTGTTCGACTTCTGTAACCGGGTCGACATCAAGAAGCTCAACAAGCGGGTGATGGAGAAGCTCATTCTCTCCGGCGCCATGGATCGGCTCGGCCCCCACCGTGCCGCCCTGATGGCGACGCTGGAGGAGGCGATGCGTGCCGCCGAGCAGCACGCCAAGGCGCAGGCGGTGGGGCAGGTCGACATGTTCGGCGTGCTCACTGAAGAGATTGACGACGTCAAGAAGGCATTTGCCAACGTGCCGCACTGGCCTGACAAGGTGTGGCTGGAAGGGGAGCGCGAGACCCTTGGGCTCTATCTCACCGGCCACCCCATCAACCAGTACAGCAGCGAATTGCGTCGTTATACCTCGGGTCGCCTGTGCGATCTGCATCCCACCTCCCGTGATACCGTGACCACGGCGGCGGGGCTGGTGATTGCGGCCCGCAGCATGGTGACCAAGCGTGGCAACAAGATGGGGATCTTCACCCTGGACGACCGTTCCGGTCGCCTCGATGTGACCCTGTTCAGTGAAGCGCTGGAAAAATATGAAGAATTGATGCAAAAAGACCGCATTTTGGTGGTTTCTGGACAGGTCAGCTTTGATGACTTCTCCGGTGGCCTTAAAATGTCGGCTCGAGAATTACTGGATATCAACGATGCGAGGGAGCGTTTTGCCAGAGCAATCCGCATCTCCCTCGATGAACAGCGGATTGATGATCGCTTTTTCCCGCGTTTGTGCGAGATTTTGGAGCCCGCCCGTGCCGGAGTCTGTCCGGTTCAGGTAAACTATCGTCGCCCCGGCTCCCGGGTGCGATTGACGCTCGGTACCGAGTGGCGGGTGACGCCCACCGATCAACTGATAGATGACTTGCGAGTCCTGCTTGGACGAGAGCGGGTTGAATTGGTTTTTGATTAGAGGTTCTAAGGCCCTATGAGTCTTTTTCTGGATTTTGAACAGCCGATTGCCGAGTTGCAGGCGCAGATTGATGAACTCAAACATGTGAGTGAAGGCAATCACGCCGTGGATCTGAAAGACGAGATCCGCCGGCTGGAGAAGAAAAACGAAGAGCTGACCAAGAAGATCTTCGGTGATCTGGGTGCCTGGCAGGTATCCCAGATGGCGCGTCATCCCCAGCGCCCCTACACCTTTGACTATATCGAGCATATCTTCACCGATTTCGACGAGTTGGCTGGCGATCGCGCCTATGCCGATGACAAGGCTATCGTCGGCGGCATCGCCCGTCTCGACGGTGAGCCGGTGATGGTGATTGGTCACCAGAAGGGTCGCGAGACCAAAGAGAAGATCAAGCGCAACTTCGGCATGCCACGTCCGGAAGGGTACCGCAAGGCCCTGCGTCTGATGGAGATGGCCGAGCGCTTCAAGATGCCGATCATCACCTTTATCGACACCCCGGGCGCTTACCCCGGGGTCGGTGCCGAAGAGCGTGGCCAGTCTGAAGCGATTGCCCGCAACCTGAAAGTGATGGCCGGTCTGACCGTGCCGGTGGTCTGCACCGTGATCGGTGAGGGTGGCTCAGGTGGTGCGCTGGCAATCGGCGTGGGTGACCGCGTCAACATGCTGCAGTACTCCACCTACTCCGTCATCTCGCCGGAAGGGTGTGCCTCCATCCTGTGGAAGAGCGCTGACAAGGCCTCCGTAGCTGCCGAAGCGATGGGTATCACTGCCCAGCGTCTGAAAGAGCTCAAGCTGATCGACCACGTGATCGACGAGCCCCTCGGCGGTGCTCACCGTGATGTGGAGAAGATGGCCAAAAACCTCAAGGCTCGCATCAAGCAGGATCTGGACGCACTGCGTCCGCTCGATACCGAGCAACTGCTGGAGCAGCGCTACCAGCGTCTGCTGGGCTACGGCTACTGCTAAGCGCAGCCGTCAACCCCGACTATTCAGGCCCCCGTCAGCGACGGGGGCTTTTTATTGCTGATGACTTGTCTTGCGGTGATTGCCCCAATGCGCCCTGAAACGGCACAGTTCAGTCTTCGCGGGTGAGGTGCATGGTCTTTATGCCATGCCGTTGGTGATGGCTGTCAGTAGCCTACAGCATCCTTTGGCATCGCTGGCGATGGCATGACAAGCCACGTGATCATCCGATTGCGGCAGAAAAAAGCGCCCCGACTGTGCGGAGCGCTTTTACAGGTGTCTGGCAGTATTACAGTTCAATCTCGTCTGTAAGACCTTCATAGGCGATATCGATGGATTGCAGCTCCTTCTGCAGGCGATGTTTGTCTTTCAACGCCTCGATTTCACGCCATTTACGTTTTTTTCCCGTTGTCCCGCGGCTACGCGAACCGAGTTCAACCACCTCGTCATAATCGAAGTTGAACATTTCCATGGCTCCCTCCTTGGTTTTTATCGTTTTCACCACCCGTATAACATAACGAATCTGAAATTAAAACGTTTTCGTGACGACTCTATGACAGCGCTAAAAAAGCCCATGAAAAAAACCGGGCCCCTTGGTAGGGGCCCGGTTTTTATCAGAAAAAAGAACTGATTACAGACGGCTTGCCAGCATGGTTTCCAGCTTGCCCTGGTCGATGGCGAACATGCGGATGCCTTCGCCCAGCTTCTCGTGAGCCATGGCATCCTGGTTCAGTTCCCAGCGGAATTCGGTTTCGGTCATCGGAGTCGGTTTGGCCTTGCGCTCACCGGTGTAGTCCAGTTTGCGTACCACGGCGCCTTCGGTCTTGCTCAGCTCTTCCAGCAGGGCCGGGCCAATGGTCAGGCGGTCGCAACCGGCCAGTTCCAGGATCTCGCCGGTGTTGCGGAAGCTGGCGCCCATCACCACGGTCGGGTAGTCGTGCTGCTTGTAGTAGTTGTAGATGGAGGTGACGGAGACCACGCCCGGATCTTCGCTGGCGGTGTAATCACGGCCATTTTTGGCCTTGTACCAGTCGAGGATACGACCCACGAATGGGGAGATCAGGAAGGCACCGGCTTCGGCACAGGCACGGGCCTGGGCGAAGGAGAACAGCAGGGTCAGGTTGCACTGGATACCCTCTTTCTCCAGAACCTCGGCGGCACGGATCCCTTCCCAGGTGGAGGCCAGCTTGATCAGAATGCGGTCGTTGCTGATACCCGCTTCGTTGTAAAGACGGATCAGCTTGCGGGCCTTGGCGATGCTGGCTTCGGTATCGAAGGAGAGACGGGCGTCCACTTCGGTAGAGATACGGCCCGGAACGATCTTCAGCACTTCCAGACCGATGTTGACGGCCAGCTTGTCGCCCGCGTCGATGATTTGCTGTGCCTTGTCCTGGCTCTGGGCTTTGGCCCACTTGATGGCGTCTTCGATCAGCGGAGCGTACTCGGGGATCTCGGAAGCCTTCAGAACCAGAGAGGGGTTGGTGGTGGCATCGATGGGCTGATAGCGTTTGATGGCTTCGATATCACCGGTGTCGGCAACAACAGTGGTCAGGGCTTTCAGCTGGGTTAATTTATCGGCCATAGCGAATATCATCTCTTAATGAGGGAGTAATCCCTGGGTTGCGGGCTTGAGACGGTGGTTCTGAAATAAAATTACAGGATCTTGGTGCCTCAGGCTCAGAAAAGCGCGATGGGGGCGGCCCATCGTCATTGCCTGCCTAATTAATACTGATGTGCTGCATCCTGCAATAGGGGCGCTTGGTTGTTAAACATTCAGGCTGTTGAGTTATCCCGCTTTATGGCGTGAAACTATATGATTAGTAAGGTTTTTTACATTTCATCCTGACCTCGCTCCGGTTTGCTTTCAGCTGAACTTTTTTAGCCAATATCCATATTTGTGTCGTCGATCACATAAATTATCTCACTACGTACTTGAAATTTAATTACAGCGAAAACGTTTGGCGAAATGTTTCCGTTTGAAAGCCATTTCATGCAAGCGTTTGCGTTTTCGGATAGCTCATCAGGGATATATCAAAATGGTTCTCTTATGGGGCTTAATGGTGGCCTGTCTGATTGAATTATTGAGTTTGTTGAAAGTTTGCGATTTAAATGGAGCTTTATGGGCTTTTACCGTTCGTTTTTTGTGTCTCGCGTGACCGGGATCACTATTCCGGGCTCTCCCGCTGTGCTAGATTCCGCCCCTTTAGCGAAACGCTAATTAAACGACAGACAGAAAACGGTCAGCGCAGACTGACCATGGATGTGAATAACAACGAGAGAATTATGGACACCTTGATTGCGATGCTAAACGACCTGATGTGGGGAGCCGTGCTCATCTACCTGCTCATCGGGGTCGGTATCTTTTTCACCTTCCGCCTGGGTTTTATCCAGATCCGTCACTTTGGCCACATGTTTTCCGTGCTGAAAAACAGCCGTAAATCGGACAACGCAGGCATCTCCTCCTTCCAGGCCCTCTGTACCAGCCTTGCCGCCCGTGTCGGCACCGGCAACCTGGCCGGTGTGGCTGTCGCCATCTATCTGGGTGGCCCCGGCGCCATCTTCTGGATGTGGCTGATTGCCTTTATCGGCATGGCGACCGCATTCGTCGAAAGCACTCTGGCCCAGCTCTACAAGGTCAAGGATGAGGATGGCAACTACCGTGGTGGCCCGGCCTACTACATGGAGAAAGGCCTTGGCATGCGCTGGATGGGGGTGGTGTTTTCGCTCTGCCTGATCCTGGCATTTGGTCTGGTGTTCAACGCGGTGCAGGCCAACTCCATCAGTCTGGCGATGAAGGTGGCGTTTGGCATTCCTGACTGGGTCAGCGGTCTGGCGCTGGTGGCGCTCTCCGGCCTGATTATCTTCGGCGGCATTCGTGGCATTGCCCGTTTTGCCGAGCTGGTGGTGCCCTTTATGGCGCTGGCCTACATCCTGCTGGCGCTGGTGATCGTGGCGATGAACATCACCGAGTTGCCCCATGTCTTCATGCTGATCATCAAGTCCGCCTTCGGGATTGAGCAGGCAGGCTCGGGTGCGCTCGGTTATGCCATCTCCCAGGCGATGATCAACGGTATCAAGCGCGGTCTCTTCTCCAACGAAGCGGGGATGGGCTCTGCGCCCAACGCTGCGGCGACTGCCACTCCCTATCCGCCGCACCCGGCCTCTCAGGGTTATGTGCAGATGCTGGGGGTCTTTATGGACACCATCGTCATCTGCAGCTGTACCGCCGCCATCATCCTGATGTCCGGTCAGTTTGAGCCGGGCTCCGGCGTGACCGGTGTCGAGCTGACCCAGCGGGCGCTCTCCTCCCAGATTGGCAGCGGTGGCAACATCTTCATTGCGGCGGCCATCTTCTTCTTCGCCTTCACCTCTATCGTGGCGAACTACTCCTATGCCGAGACCAATCTGGTGTTCCTCGAGCACAACCACAAGGGTGGCCTGATGCTGTTCCGGGTGTTCGTGCTGGGGATGGTGATGTTCGGTGCCGTGGGTGAGTTGCCGATTGTGTGGGCGATGGCAGATGTCTCCATGGGACTGATGGCCATAGTCAACCTGGTGGCGATCCTGCTGCTCTCCAGCGTTGCCATCAAGCTGGCGAAGGATTACAACGACCAGCTCCGGCTGGGCAAGGTGCCCACCTTCGATGCCAACAAATACCCCGAGATCCGCTCCCAGCTGGAAGAGGGGATCTGGGACAATCCGACCAAAAAGTAACAAGCGGTAAATCAAACCTCTTGATTAAAACCTGAAGGGGGAGCCGGTGGCTCCCCCTTCTTTTATGAGCCGCTCTTCGGCGGCTGATCCCAGTGCTGGACGAGCTGTCTGACACGCCGTCGCAACTGGCGCCAGCAGCGCCCTTGTTGCCGTTCGCTGAGGGGGGCATAACGCCAGAGTCGATAGAGCCACGCACTCTTTAGCAGGGAGTGGGCAAGGTCGGGACGCAGCCGTGCCAGCCGCTCGCACCATGTCCCCATGCTCTCGGCTGGCTGGGGTGGGTAGCCACTGCGTTTGCCCCGTTTGAGCAGGGGCTGCCAGATACGCCGCTCTGACGGCAGGCGGGCGGGCAACAGCAGGGGCAGGCTCACCAGCAGGGCGACCAGCATCAGGCTGGCGAGGATCAACCAGGGAGTGTGTCCCGCCAGTGCGGGCCAGCGCAGGCCGATTTGTTGCCAGAGCTGACCCGCATCGTAACCAATCACCCAGCGACTCCACTGGTAGTCGATATTGTTGCCCCACCAGCGTAGTTTATTGAGCAGGGCCCAGTTGCGATAACGCTGCAAAGCAAGCGGGTCGGCAGCGGTAAACTCGTCGCTCAGCGCTTCCCTCACGCCGCCTTCAATACGCTCCGGTGCCACTGCCGCAGTGGGGTCGATTCGCCGCCATGATCCCTCTTCATCGAGATACTCTACCCAGGCGTGAGCATCGAACTGGTGTACCGCCAGATAGTTGCCCCTTGGATTCCACTCACCGCCGAGATAACCGGTGACCAGCCGTGCCGGAATACCGGAAGCGCGCAGTACGAAAGCGGTCGCCATGGCGTAGTGGCCGCAAAAGCCGCGCTTGGTATCGAACAGGAACTCATCCACCCCGTCACTGCCAAGCCGTGGCGGGGTCAGAGTGTAGTAATAGGATTGGCTGCGAAACTGCGCGAGCAGGGCGGCGACCAGCGCGCTGCGATCCGGATAGCGTGCCGCAAGCTCTTTGCCATAGGCTCGCGCTCTTGGGTTGCCTCCGGCTGGCAGTTGCTGGTTGCGCTGGGCGGCTTGGCTATCGTCCTCTGGCTGCGCTTCGCCGCGGCCAATGCGATAGCGGATCGCCACCTCACCGCTCCCCTGACGATAGAGGGTGTCGATGGGGGTGATCAGCACTGGTCCAGTCAGAATAGTCGGTTCACTCATGGCAAAGGCCCAGCGGTGGCGCTGGGGCTCGGCGATCACCTCGTAGCTCCCGGCGGGTAACGGACTATCTGCCAGCTGATTGCTTGCCCGTGAAGATGATGCCAGAAGGGTGAGCCCGGTTTGCACCGGCACTGTCCGTTGCCACGTTTTTACCTCGGGGCTCAGCAACCAGCGTTGGCCATCGAAAACCTCTTGGCGCATTACCGGAAAGTAGCGCTCGCGGGCCGGGGGCGGGCCATCGGCAAAGGTGACCCGAAAGGCCAGTTCCGAGGAGTTGACCAGTTCGCTGATATCGCCGGGTGCCAGCTCTTCCGAGAGGCCCGACAGGGCACGGCTGGTGGTGGGCATCTGCCAGAGGGGCGGGAGCCTTGGCAGCAGCAAAAACAGGGTGATAAGCAGTGGAAGCGCCAGCAGCAGGGTACCACCCGCACTGCGCCAAGGCCGTTTCTGTTCGGGGGCGACGGCGGTCACCAGCGCGGTTACTGCCAGCCAGAGTGCTACTGTCATTCCGGCCGTCCAGCCGATGCTCTGTCGCTGCACCAGCGCCAGCGCGATAAGAAAGAAGGTGAGCAGCAGCACCAGCTCGATATCCTGCTCGCGCCGTACCTCGATCATCTTGAGGCTATAACCGAGCCAGAGCAGATTGATCAGGGCGGGCAGGGTGCCCAAGCCACGCCACTGTAGTCCCAGCAACAGCACAGTAGTGATGGCCAGCAGCGCCAACCCGCGGGCAGGCAGGGGCTGCCAGCCGCGCCACAGCATCATGGCCCGGACGCCGAGGGTGATGGCGCCCACTGTCACTACCCAGAGTTGCAACTGGGGCCAGAGCGCAGCGACCAGCAGCAGCTGTTGCAGGGCGATGAGTGGCAGCAGGCGGCGGTTATCGAGCAGCATCGGGCGTGCTCTTCGGTGGTGTGGCATCGAACTGGGCTAGTGCCAGCAGGCAGCGCTGCACAAAGGTGGCGCCACTATCGGGCCCCAGCGTCTGGTTTGCCAGCGTCAGGGTGAAGGGGATGCCCCGCTTGCCGTAATCGGCGCACCACCAGGCCAGCACCGCCAGCCGCTGCTCCAGATCCCCGCCTGCGACCCGCGGCAATGTGAGGTGAGTGTCATCCTGCTGAGGTTCATGGAACTGTTTGGTCAGCAGGCCGCGCCCTTGGGCAAGTTGCTTCCAGGCGACTCGGCTCAGTGGCTCACCGGCCTGATGTGTCCGCAGGGTATCAAAGTCACCGAGGGGAGCTGGCGCGGGCTGGCCCTGATGCCCTTCGCTTTCGGTCGCATGTTCCCCTCTTAGCGCCCCGAACGCCGGTTTGGGGGCGAGCCAGCCCTCCAGTTGCAAGTCCAGCAGAGACCAGCAGCGAAACAGGCCGAGAGGGTAGCGGCTCTCAACCCGCAATCGACCAAGGTGCAGTGGCCCACGGCGCGAGCCCGATACTGGCAGGATAACTGTGCTGGGCACAGCGTCGGCCTGTGCCAGCCAGAGGGTGCCTTCGTTGAGGCTAAACCGGAGCGCCTGCACCGGGCGCGGGCTCTGCACCAAGATACGGATAGGTAGCTGGCTACCCGCTTCCCCCAGCACCAGCGGCCCACCCAGCAGTTCCAGCCCCAACAGGTTGCGGTGGGTGAGCCACATGGCGGCCATAAACAGGCTGCCGAGGCAGTAGGCCACCAGCAGCACCAGATTGTTCTGGTAGTTGGTGCCGAGCAGATAGATGGCGAGCAGCACCAGCAGATAGAGCAGCCCCATGCGGGTGGGGAGGATAAAGAGGCTGCGGGTAGCCAGCGTGATCTGGCGGGCCGGGGGAATGCGACGGTCGAGCCAGCGTCGTTGCCAGCGGGCTCGCCACTGCTGCCAACGGTTTAGCCATTTTCTCATCAGGGATTGTCCGGATCGACCTTGGCCAGCAATCGCTGGCTCAGGGGGCAGGCTTCGCCGTGCTGTACGCCAAAGCTGCCCCGCAGCCGATGCTCGGCCACATAGGGGAAGACTGCCTGCACATCCTCTACCGTGACAAAGTGCCGCCCCGCCACCAGCGCCCAGGCCCGGCTCACCGCCAGCAAGGTCTGGGCTGCACGGGGGGAGAGGGGCTGTGGCAGATCCCCATCAAAGCGGCTCTGGTGCACCAGCGCCAGCAGGTAGTCGAGGGTGGCATCGGAAACATGGATAGCATCACCTTCCGCTTGCAGGGCAGCCAGCTCGGCGTCATTTAGCATGGCGGGCAACGGGTCAGTCGGTTGGTTGCCCCGCAGTAGCTGGCGCTCCGCCTCTCGCGGCGGAAAACCCAGCGAGAGTCGCACGGCGAAGCGGTCGAGTTGGGACTCCGGCAGTGGATAGGTGCCCGCCTGATCCGCCGGATTCTGGGTGGCGATGACGAAAAACGGATCGGGGAGGGGATGCGTATTCCCCTCAATGCTCACCTTGCCCTCGGCCATCGCCTCCAGCAGGGCGCTCTGTACTTTGGGGCTGGCGCGATTGATCTCGTCCGCCAGCAACACCTGGGTGAAGATGGGGCCGGGGTGAAAGTGAAATGTTTGCTGCTGGGGGTCAAAGATCTGCAACCCCAGCAGGTCGGCGGGGAGCAGATCTGCGGTGAACTGCATCCGCCTGCATGCCAGCCCCAGCACCTGCGCCAGCGCGTGGGCCAGGGTGGTTTTGCCCATGCCGGGCAGATCCTCGATCAGCAGATGACCGCGCGCCAGCAGGGTCACCAGCGCGATTTTCAGTTGCAGCGGCTTGCCCAGAATGACTTGCTCCAGTGCCGCCAGCAGCCCGGCAATCTGCTCTTCTCTCTTCATTCCCTTCATACACATTTCCTGTATTGCGTCGCACCTACAGCTTATACGCCCGCAAGGGCGAAGGCGGATAACAGACGGGTGGTAAAAGTGCAGTGCAGGGATGGTTATGAGCGGGAGGTGACGCGGTTTATTAGTGAGTCTGCTCGATTCAATATGGCCGCCCAGGCACGTAACTCAATAGAATATTTCCTGATTGGAATGTACCGATCGCCATCTCTTCACTAGGTGAGGGCGCTGGGCGCCCATATAGTTGCCCCCATTGCGACGCGCTGCGTTGCTAGCTTTGTCACCACCTTGGCCCCGCCACTGTTCGCCTGTCGCTGTGATCTGGCAGGCATCGGCCCGCCACTCTGTAATGGAGCATCCATGCCTGTTTTCCTGTTGTGCACTTTTCTGATGATAATTCTCTATCCGGTCGGGATCGATCTCTATCTGGTCGCCGTGCCCCAGATTGCCGATGCCCTGCAGGCGAGCGAGGCGCAGATCCACACCGCCTTCTCTATCTATCTGTTCGGTATGGCGGCCACCGTGCTGCTGGGCGGGATGATTGCCGATCGCTACGGGCGGCGCTGGGTGGTGCTCGGGGGGGCGCTGATTTTTGTCATCGCCTCGCTGGTGGCGGGCCATGCCGAGGGGATCAACCAGTTCTATTTCGGCCGTTTCTGGCAGGGGGTCGGGGCTGGAGCGCTCTATATCATGACATTTACCGTGCTGCGGGACGTGCTGAGTCAGGAGCGGCTGGCGATGGCGCTCTCGATGATCAACGGGGTGATCTGCGTGATCCCGGTGTTGGCGCCGGTGCTCGGTTACCTCATCCTGTCCCATTTTGACTGGCGCGGGATCTTCATGGCGATGGCGCTGGTGGCGGCCATCAGCGGTCTGGTCAACCTGCTGCTGCTCAAGGAAACCCGTCCAGCCCGCCAACCGGGCAGTGGCGCGGCGCTGCCTTTTGCCCTGCTGCGCTCGCCGCGCTTTATGCTGCTCTCCCTGCTGACCAGTGCCAGCGTGACCGCCATTCTGGTCTATGTCAGCGTCTCGCCGCTGATCCTGATGAAGGAGTTTGGCTTCACTACCGAGCAGTACTCCATCGTGATGATGGTGATGGCTGGCGTGAGTATGTCCACCTCCTTCCTGACGCCGTTGCTGTTGCGCTGGCTGGGCAAACAGAAGGTGCTGGCGGTGTCTCATCTCTCCTATCTGCTGGCGGCGTGCTCACTGATCGGCAGCTGGCAGACGGGGGGCGATATCCATCTGCTGCTGCCGGGGTTTGCGCTGGTCTGTGTCGGCTTCTCCTGTGGCTTCGGGGTGGCGATGGGGGAGGCGCTCGATGGTTGTCAGCATAACGTGGCCTTTGCCAGCGCGGTGCTCTGCATCATGCAGATCAGCCTCTCCGGCCTCTATATCTGGCTGCTGGGTCAACTTGGCTTTACTCCGTCCGAGATGCTGATCTGCGCCCTGCTGCTGGCATTGCTCAGTTACCTGGCTGTCAAAGGGCTGTTACCATGGCTCGCGCTTCGTGAAGCGCGGTCGCAGGGCTGATGGAAGATGAGAGGGAATATGCGCAATCTGGGTGAACTCGATTTGAACCTGCTGGTGGTGTTCAAGTACCTGATGCAGGAGCGCAGTGTGGCAGGGGCGGCCAAAAAGCTCTGTGTCACTCCGTCGGCGGTGAGCAAGTCTCTGGCCAAATTGCGGGAGTGGTTTGACGACCCCCTGTTTGTGCGGGTGCGGCAGGGGTTGCAGCCCACCAACCTCTCCCTGACCCTGGAGGAGGACCTGAAGGTCTGGTTCCAGCTCACCGACAGCATCACCTCGCTCAATAGCGAGGCGATCCCCGACGGTGCCCGCTTCACGCTGGTGATGGAGTCCCCCTTCTACATCAGCTTCCTGAGCGATCTGCCCATGACCATCTACCAGAAGTACCCCAACTCGGTGGTCAGGATGCTGGGGTGGGATCACCACTCCCTCAACGACATCGTCAACGGCGATGCAGATCTCGGCTTCTGCGCCCGCGAGACCCATGGCCGCTCCCTGGCCAAGGTCAACCGCTTGCCTTATTACATCGATCATGAGGTGCTGTTCACCGATCGCCCGGTGGTGTTCCTGCGCAAGGATCACCCCTTGCTCGAGCAGAAGTGGTCGCTGGAGAATTTTTTGGCCTGCCCCCAGATCAGCATGGTGTGGGAAGCGAACGATACCTGGGCCCTCGACAGCCTGCTGGAGGACGAGGGGCTGAAGCGGGAGGTGCCCATCATGGTCTCCAGCTTCGAGCAGGCGCTGCATATTGCCTCCCAGTCGAGCCATGAGCTGATTGCGGTGGCCCCTTCCTACTGCGGTGGTTATGCCAGTCGGCATCACGGCAATCTGATCGCCATGCCGCTGCCGCTCCCCGAGAAGCTCTACGCCCAGCTGGAGATCGCCTTCATCTTGCTGTGGCACAAGCGGCATAATCAGGATGCCAAGGTGATGTGGCTGCGCAATGAGATCCGGCGACTCTACAACGACGAATCGCCACGCTAATGTGAGCGTGACGGTGCCCATCGATCAGCCGGAGCCATCTGCTCCGGCTTTTTGTTGTCGCATCGCCCTGAGGAGTGGGCTTTGGCACGACTTAAGTGCCGAGTTCGGGTTCAAGCTGTGTGCCATTCAACTCTCTTTATGCACAGATTGGCCTTGGTTGCACGTCTCGAGTGAAGCTCTTTTCACGAAAAAAATTCATGTGGTTTCATTAGAAAACTTCACTAATGGTCACTTTTAAAGTGTGATCGACCATTAAGTTCCTGCATTTTCAGTGATATAGCATGACACCCCTTGGAATGGCGGGGTGATATAGCGCCTGCGTAGGTGACTGCCAGTAGATCGTGGAGTGAGCCAGCCCCACAGGTCGTCTGTGGCCGTGCCATGCCCCGGCTATCTGGCCACCAGCCATGAGTGACGGAGCAGAGGGGAATAAGTATCAAGGTTGATAAACCGGCTTGAGTGAAGGGATGCAGCAAAGGTAGAACCCGGAGCCGGTAACTGTACCGGGAGACGCCACTCACCATCCCCCGATAACCCGTAATTGAAACCGGCTAGATGAAAAACACCTTTCATCGAACGGGGCGTGTGCACCCGAAAATAGCCAGATTGGCAGGCTGACTGTGCTCCCCGTTATGGCAATGGCGGAAGAGAAAATAGTGCGGTAGCCACCACCAGATTAATAAAAATAAATCTCAGCAAAGGCAGGTTGATATGCGTCCAGCAACAGCACCCACAGGGTTGTTACAACAGCCCAAACCCTTCTTTATGATATTTTTCGTCGAACTCTGGGAGCGCTTCGGTTATTACGGCGTGCAGGGGATATTGGCGGTTTTCTTTGTGCAGCAACTGGGATTTTCCCAAGAGCAATCCTTTATTACCTTCGGTGCCTTCTCGGCGTTGGTATATGGTCTGATCTCGGTCGGTGGCTATGTCGGTGACCATGTTCTCGGCACCAAGCGCACCATGGTGCTGGGGGCCGTGGTGCTGGTGATAGGCTACTTTATGACCGGCCTCTCTATCTACAATCCCGACCTGATTTTCTATGCGCTGGGCACCATCGCGGTCGGTAACTGCCTGTTCAAGGCCAATCCGGCCAGCCTGCTGTCAAAATGCTACCAGCCAAAAGATCCGCGGCTGGATGGGGCGTTTACCCTGTTCTATATGTCGATCAATATTGGCTCGCTTATTTCCCTCTCGCTCGCGCCGGTGATTGCCGATCACTACGGCTATACAGTGACCTATAACCTGTGCGGGGTGGGGCTGATTATTGCGCTGCTCACCTTCTTTGCCTGCCGCAATATGGTCAAGGATATTGGCTCCGCGCCGGATCACCTGCCACTTAATTACAGCAAGCTGCTGCTGGTTATATTGGGCTCGGTAGCCATGGTCTTCTTTTGCGCCTGGTTGATGCACCACGTGGTGATCGCCAACATAGTGCTGATGACGGTGACCATCGCCGTGGTGATATTCTTTTTTCGCGAGGCATTCAGGCTCGATGCCGTGGGCCGCAACAAGATGTATGTGGCCTTCGTGCTGATGCTGGAGGCGGTGCTCTTCTATGTGCTGTATGCCCAGATGCCGACGTCTCTGAACTTCTTTGCCATCAACAACATGCACCACGAGATGCTGGGCATGAGCGTCAACCCAATCAGCTTCCAGGCGCTCAACCCCTTCTGGGTGGTGGTGGGTAGCCCGGTACTCGCGATGATCTATACCCGGATGGGCAGCAAGGGGCGGGATCTCACCATGCCGCTCAAGTTCACCCTCGGGATGTTCTTCTGCTCGCTGGGCTTTCTGACGGCGGCGGCATCCGGCTGGTGGTTTGCCGATGAGCAGGGGCTTACCTCCCCCTGGTTTATGGTGCTTATCTACCTGTTCCAGAGTCTGGGCGAGCTGATGATCAGTGCCCTGGGACTGGCGATGGTGGCTGCGCTGGTGCCGCAACGGCTGATGGGTTTTATTCTCGGAATGTGGTTCCTGACTCAAGCGATGGCGTCCCTGCTGGGTGGCTATGTGGCGACTTTTACCGCCGTGCCGCAAGGGATGACGGATCCGCTGCAAACCTTGCCCATTTACACCGGCGTATTTGGCAAGATCGGGATGGCGACCCTGTTGATTGCGGTAGTGATGGGGCTGATGGTGCCCTGGCTCAACCGGATGATGAATGCGACGCCGACAGAGGCCGAGGGGCTGGTGGCGGGACAATCACAGGCGTAATGAGGGGATTGTGCGAGACAAGGCAAGGGCGGCGACCCTTGCCTTGCTGTTGATGGTTTAGTTGTACTGCTCTTCCATCCAGGCTTCGACGATCAGCTGCGCCGATACCCCGTCCACACTGCCTTTCTCCAGCGCGCGATAGCCGCCTCGCTCAAACAGCCGGGCGCGGGCATCTGTGGTGGTGAGTCGTTCATCCTTGAACTCCACCGGCTTGCCGAAACGGCCATGCAGCCGGTTGCCGAATTTGCGGGCCCGTACCGTGATCTCCTGATCGGTACCATCCATGTTCAGCGGTAGGCCGACCACCAGCAGGTCCGGTTGCCACTCCTTGAGCAGCTTCTCAATCTCGTCCCAGTTGGGGATGCCGTCGTTGGCCTTGAGGGCGCGCAGAGGCTGGGCTGTGCCAGTCAGCTCCTGACCGATGGCGACGCCAATGCTCTTGGTGCCATAGTCAAAGCCCATGATGCTGCGTGATGACATAACTGATAAATCCTCGAAATAGAGAGCGGAGCGGGCCAGCCGATCAGCTGTGGCCGATATCGCTGGAGAGGTGAACCGGGTTCACCCCTATGCTGGCGGCAGCTTGCTGCCAACGTTTGTGAATGGGGGTCTTGAACACCAGAGCCGGATTGGGTGGGATCACCAGCCAGGCGCCATCCACCAGCTCCTGCTCCAGCTGCCCGGCGCTCCAGCCGGCATAGCCAAGGGCCACCAGCCAATGGGCAGGAGCCTCGCTCGTACCCAGGGTTTCCAGAATATCCTTGGAGGTGGTCACCATCATCTCATCCCCCACCTGCAGGGTGGAGTTGAAACCGGGGCGGAAGCTGTGCAGCACGAAGCCGCGATCGGCGTGAACCGGCCCCCCTTGCAGCACCGGCTGCTTGAGTTCCGGGTTGTTGGGCGGATTGAGCTGGAGCTGGGTCAGCATGGTTTCCAGCGACATCTCCACCGGAATGTTGACGACCAGTCCCATGGCGCCCTCTTCGTTGTGCTCGCACAGATAGACCAGCGAGCGCTCGAAATAGGGATCCGTCAGGCTTGGCATGGCAAGCAGGAAGTGATTTTGCAGTGTTTGCATAGAGGCCAAATAGTGCAAAGGTATTTGAGGTCAATTATGGCAGTTGATCCCCATGGGAAAAACCGCTTTTTGGGCTGGGCGAGATCCCGCCCCTTTCCGGATTGTCTTGAAACAGAGAGGGTGGCGCCGGGCCACCCTCTCTGTTTCCTGGCTTGTCGGGGGTGGGTTACCCCTGAACAGGCCGGTTTAGCCTGTCTGGCGATTATTTGCCCAGCCGATGCTCGATGGCATCCATCAACATGCCGGTGATGTGAACATCGAAGGCCGCTTCAATCTCGCGAATGCAGGTCGGGCTGGTGACGTTAATCTCGGTCAGCCGATCGCCGATGATGTCGAGGCCGACGAAGATAAGCCCCTTCTCTTTCAACGTCGGGCCAACTGCACGGGCGATGGCCCAGTCAGCTTCGCTCAGGGGACGTGCCTCACCACGGCCACCGGCCGCCAGATTGCCACGAGTCTCACCTTGCGCCGGAATGCGCGCCAGGCAGTAAGGCACCGGCTCACCGTCCACCACCAGTACCCGCTTGTCGCCATCCTTGATGGCGGGCAGATAGGTCTGCGCCATGCAGTACTGGCTGCCGTGGGCGGTCAGGGTCTCGATAATCACGCCGACGTTGGCATCATCTTCCTTCATGCGGAAGATGGAGGCGCCGCCCATGCCGTCCAGCGGTTTGAGGATGACGTCTTTGTGCTTCGCGTGGAAGGCGCGCAGCTTGTCGGCGCGGCGGGTTACCAGCGTGGTCGGGGTGTGCTCGGCAAACCAGGCAGTATAGAGCTTCTCGTTGGCGTCGCGCAGGCTCTGCGGCTTGTTGACGATAAGGCAACCCTCATCCTCGGCCCGCTCCAGCATGTAGGTGGCGTAGATAAATTCGGTGTCGAACGGCGGATCCTTGCGCATCAGGATCACATCTAGGTTGGAGAGGGGCTGATCCACCACCTCGCCCAGCGTGTACCAGTCGGCATAGTCATATTTGACGGTGAGCGGGCGCATGGTGCCAAAGGCGCGACCGGCTTCCATGTAGAGATCCTTCATCTCCAGATAGAACAGCTCATAGCCGCGCTTTTGCGCCTCTTCGAGCATGGCAAAGCTGGAATCTTTCTTGATGTTGATGGCCGAGATGGGGTCCATCACGATGCCGAGTTTAATGGTCATCCGAATATCCTTCTTGTGGCTCGATTGCGAGTGAGATTCTTAAAACCTGCTTCAGGCCAGATCGCCAAAGCGGCACTGCAGCGCAGTGATCGCCGTCAGGGCGGCGGTTTCGGTGCGCAGCACCCGCGGCCCCAGCAGCATCTCTTTGAAATCTTCCTGCACGGTACGGGCGATCTCGTCGCTCGACAAGCCCCCTTCCGGGCCAATCAGCAGGCGCACGCCGTGCTCGGGAACGGGCAGGGTGTTGATGCTGTACTCGGCGCGCGGGTGCAGGTTGAGCTTGAGCTCCTTGGTCTCTTCCGCCAGCCAGGCGTCCAGCTCCATCGGCATGCGCACCTCTGGCACCACGTTGCGGCCGCACTGTTCGCAGGCGCTGATCACCACCTTCTGCCACTGCTCGCGCTTCTTCTCCAAGCGGTCTGCCGGCAGCTTGACGCCGCAGCGCTCGGAGAAGAGCGGGGTGATGCAGGTGACGCCCAGCTCCACCGATTTCTGGATGGTGAAGTCCATCTTGTCTCCACGGCTGATCACCTGACCCAGATGAATGGCCAGCGGTGACTCCACCGACTGGGCGTCGCAGCGGTCGATGGTCACTTCCACCGACTTCTTGCCGACGCTGGCGATGGTGGCGGGGTATTGATTGCCATCGCCGTTGAACAGCTCGAGCTGCTGGCCCGGCTGCATGCGCAGTACCCGGCCGATATGGTTGGCGCCGTCTTCCGACAGGGCGATGGTCTGGCCAACTTGCAGGGTGGCCGGTTCATAGATACGTGGAATGCGCATGGCTGCTTGTCAGTCTCTTGCTTGGAAACCCTTTATATCCTGCGGCGAGCAAGGCTCACGCAGCAGTAGGGAAGGGGTTCATGATAGGAGGGGGCAATCCCCCTCCTTGGTCAAATGGGGTTATTGGCACTGCTTTTCAATAAAGGGATTGGTATTGCCCTGCAGCGTGCCGATGCGGCGGTTGCGCTCGCACTCCCAGCCCTCTGCCGGGTACTGGCGATCCCAGGCTTCAAACAGTTTACGCTGTTGTGCTGCCAGACGCAGCCCATACTGCTGGCTCATGTAGAGGTAGGCGCGGGCGATCTGGCCCCGTACCGGCCCCTTGGGCGGCTGCACCCGACGATCCTTGAAATCCACCAGCATCTGGCACTGGCCGTACTGATCCGGCTTGCTGTTCCAGTCGGAGAAGCGGTAGTTGGCCCGATCGCCGTTCACCTCGCCAATGGCGGGGAAGAGGTTGTGCATGTCCCCCTCCATCTTGTTGAACTCGGGGCTCGCTTTTTCGCAGTTCTTGCGACCGCCATCCTGCCAGCACTGCAACTGGTGGCCGAACTCCCAGGCCGGGACCACGTGTTCCCACTCGATGCGGGCGGCGCGTTTGGCCTGCTTGCGCGGCTCATAGCCGCAACTGGCGAGATCCGGGCGCATCGATTTGCCCTGATAGTCGATGTCGCAGCCGCAGTAGAAGGTGGTGACGCCGGGCTGGCTGCGATAGAGCTTCACCAGATCCTGCTTGGCTTCGCGAAAGGTCTGGGCGTGCAGGGGCGCGCTGAGCAGCGGCAAACCAGCCAGCAGGGTCAGGGCGAGGGAGGAGATGAAACGCATGGGATTCCTTGCAAAACGGGGTGATTGAAGAACGATGGCGGGCACCCTACCACAGGGGCGCGACACAAGCTGGCTTACTGCTCTGGCTCCGGCCGTTCCCGCTCCAGCGGCTGCTTGCAGCGACGACAGTGGTAGCGGGCCTCGCCACGCACCACCTTGTTGTGGCGGCGAATAGAGAGCTGATGCTGCTGGCAGTGACAGCGATAGGGCACGGTGCGCTGGGCCAGTACCGCCAGATCGAAGCTGTGGGTGGTTCTGGGCTCAAGGCCGAATACCTCCCGCATCACCGACTGCCACTGGCGGCCGTGGGGCAAGACCCGGCTTTTGCCGCGACCTTCACCCCACAGGGCATAGACCAGCAGATGGGCCACCTCGTGGGGCACGACCTCATCCAGAAACGCCTGCTGGTTGGCCTGATAGAGGGCGGGATTGAAGCGTAGCTCCCAGGTTTGCAGCCGCGCCGAACCCGCCGCCCGGCCCCGCATATTGCAGTAGATCCGCGGGCGGGGGAAGGTGCGGCCAAGGTGCGCCTCGGCCTGCACAAAGCAGGCTTCTACGCGTTGTTGCAGCAGGGCGACAAGCTGGGCAGGGGTGGCAGACATCAACATCTCGTCAGATAGCGGATAAGCAAAAGGGGAGCCAGGCTCCCCTTTTATCACAACAGCGAGCCTTACAGGCCAGCGGCAGAACGCAGCAGTTCGGCCTTGTCGGTCTGCTCCCACGGGAACTCGTCGCGACCGAAGTGACCGTAGGCAGCGGTAGCCTGGTAGATCGGGCGCTTCAGATCCAGCATTTCGATCAGACCGTACGGACGCAGCTCGAAGTGCTCGCGCACCAGCTTGACCAGCAGCTCTTCGGCGACCTTGGCAGTACCGAAGGTTTCGACGCTGATGGAGGTCGGCTCGGCCACGCCGATGGCGTAGGAGATCTGGATTTCACAGCGATCGGCCAGACCGGCGGCCACGATGTTTTTGGCAACGTAACGGGCGGCGTAAGCAGCGGAGCGGTCAACCTTGGACGGATCCTTACCGGAGAAGGCACCACCACCGTGACGAGCCATGCCGCCGTAGGTGTCGACGATGATCTTGCGACCGGTCAGACCGCAGTCACCCATCGGGCCGCCGATAACGAAACGGCCGGTGGGGTTGATGAAGTATTTGGTGTCCTTGTTGACCCACTCGGCCGGCAGCACCGGCTTGATGATCTCTTCGCGTACTGCTTCAACCAGATCCTTGTGGCTGATGGATTCGGCGTGCTGGGTAGACAGCACCACGGCATCGACACCGATGATCTTGCCTGCGTCGTCGTAGGCGAAGGTCAGCTGGCTCTTGGCATCCGGACGCAGCCACGGCAGGGTGCCGTTCTTGCGCACTTCAGCTTGACGCTTCACCAGCAGGTGAGAGTAGGTGATGGGGGCCGGCATCAGCACGTCGGTTTCGTTGGTGGCGTAGCCGAACATCAGGCCCTGGTCGCCAGCGCCCTGCTCCAGCGGATCGCTGCGGTCAACACCCTGATTGATATCAGGGGACTGCTTGCCGATGGCGTTCAGCACGGCGCAGGAGTCAGCATCGAAGCCCATGTCGGAGTGGGTGTAGCCGATTTCACGTACGGTATCACGCACGATCTCTTCGATATCAACCCAGGCAGAGGTGGTTACTTCGCCGGCCACCATGACCATACCGGTCTTGACCAGGGTCTCGCAGGCAACGCGTGCCTTGGTATCTTGCTTGAGGATGGCGTCCAGTACCGCATCGGAGATCTGGTCCGCAATCTTGTCGGGATGGCCTTCGGAGACCGACTCGGAAGTAAACAGCTTTGCCATGATAAGAGTCTCAGCTTGTCTGGGTTATCGCCACGGCAATAACCGGATGAATGGGATGGTGTAGAGGTATCTACATCTGGACGTCTATTTTAATTAGCGCCCCCCCCGATTGCCAGCACTATTTTGTCGCGCAGTGTCCAATGGGTCACAAGCGGTGCTCTCCTATCCCGAAAGGGATGGAAATCAAACGTTTTTCTCTGGTTGCTTTGGTCAATAGAGGGCAAGAAAAGCGATTGTCCTCCCAAAGCCACTTTATTCATCCAGATAATATTTGCACGCCGCGCGCCCTGCTGGGACAATAACGCGCCTTAATCTTGGCCATCAAATGAAGCAATCGCAGGAGATTCAGATGCCTTCTCGTAAAGAGCTTGCCAATGCCATTCGTGCATTGAGTATGGATGCCGTTCAAAAAGCCAACTCCGGTCACCCGGGCGCCCCCATGGGAATGGCGGATATCGCCGAAGTGCTGTGGCGTAGCCACCTCAGACATAACCCGAACAACCCCAAGTGGGCCGACCGCGACCGTTTCATTCTCTCCAACGGCCACGGCTCCATGCTGCTGTACTCCCTGCTGCACCTCTCCGGTTATGACCTCTCCATCGACGATCTGAAAAACTTCCGCCAACTGCACTCTCGCACCCCGGGTCACCCGGAGTACGGCTATGCACCGGGCGTTGAAACCACCACTGGCCCGCTGGGTCAGGGCATCACCAACGCCGTGGGTATGGCGATCGCCGAAAAAGCCATGGCTGAGCAGTTCAACCAGCCGGGCCACGACATCGTTGACCACTACACCTATGCCTTTATGGGCGACGGCTGCCTGATGGAAGGTATCTCCCACGAAGCGTGCTCCCTGGCAGGTACCCTGCAACTGGGCAAACTGATCGCGTTCTGGGATGACAACGGTATCTCCATCGACGGTCACGTAGAAGGCTGGTTCACCGACGACACCGTCAAGCGCTTCGAAGCCTACGGCTGGCACGTAATCCCGGCTGTTGACGGTCACAGCCCGGAAGCCATCAATGCCGCCATCGAAGCCGCCAAGGCCGAGACCGGCAAGCCGACTCTGATCTGCTGCCGCACCATCATCGGTTACGGCTCCCCGAACAAATCCGGTTCTCACGACTGCCACGGCTCACCGCTGGGCAACGACGAGATCGCCGCTGCTCGTGCCTTCCTGAAGTGGGACCACGCGCCGTTCGTTATCCCGGCCGATATCGCTGCCGAGTGGAACGGTCAGGAGAAGGGCGCCAAACTGGAAGCCGACTGGGCTGCCAAGTTCGCTGCCTATGAAGCCGCTCACCCGACTCTGGCTGCCGAATTCAAGCGCCGCACCGCTGGCGAACTGCCGGCCAACTGGGCTGCTGAATCCGCCAAGATCATCGAAACCCTGCAAGCCAACCCGGCCAAGATCGCGACCCGTAAAGCGTCCCAAAACGCACTGGAAGCGTTCGGCAAGCTGCTGCCGGAATTCATGGGTGGCTCCGCTGACCTGGCTCCGTCCAACCTGACCATGTGGTCCGGTTCCAAGTCCCTGACCAACGACGACGCCTCCGGCAACTACATCCACTACGGTGTCCGCGAGTTCGGCATGTCCGCCATCATGAACGGTATCGCCCTGCACGGTGGTTTCATCCCCTACGGCGCCACCTTCCTGATGTTCATGGAGTATGCCCGCAACGCACTGCGCATGGCCGCCCTGATGAAGCAGCGTGCCATCTTCGTTTACACCCACGACTCCATCGGTCTGGGTGAAGATGGCCCGACTCACCAGCCGGTTGAGCAGATCGCCTCCCTGCGTCTGACTCCGAACATGAGCACCTGGCGTCCGTGTGACCAGGTTGAATCTGCCATCGCCTGGAAACACGCCATCGAGCGTACCGACGGCCCGACCTCTCTGATCTTCTCTCGTCAGAACCTGGCCCAGATGGACCGTACTGCCCAGCAGCTGGCCGACACCGCCAAGGGTGGCTACGTGCTGAAGGATTGCGCCGGTACTCCGGAGCTGATCCTGATCGCCACCGGTTCCGAAGTGGAACTGGCTGTTGCCGCCTATGAGCAGCTGACTGCCAAGGGCCGTGCCGTGCGCGTGGTCTCGCTGCCGTCTACCGACGTGTTCGACGCCCAGTCTGCCGAGTACAAAGAGTCCGTCCTGCCGATGTCCGTCACCAAGCGTGTGGCCATCGAAGCGGGCATCGCTGACTACTGGTACAAGTACGTCGGTTTCGGCGGCAAGATCATCGGTATGACCACCTTCGGTGAGTCCGCACCGGCCGAGCTGCTGTTCAAGGAATTCGGCTTTACTGTGGAAAACGTGGTTGCGACCGCTGAATCCCTGTAATCCCTGATTGCTTTGTATTGAACTGAAAAGCGCCTCCCTTGGGAGGCGCTTTTTTAGGTGTATCGGAACACACAGCTGTATATATATTGCTCCGCCAATGATGAGGATCTCAAAATAAGAGTGAGAGGCTTCATATAGCCCTTAGCTGGTGTTAGTTTGAGTCTTAGTGCTGATATGTTATGTGTCAATACTGTTAAATTAGAGTGTTTATTTACTCTTAGACTTGAAAGCTAGAATAAGGAGCTTCGATATGCCTTGCCAATGTTGTGGCCAGCGTTTAAATGTTGGTGTTTTACATAAGTATGATGAATTGGGTAATGAGTACAAGTCATGTCCTCGTTGCTCTGCTACCAATGGGCAGGAGCATGTATTTCATCGTCATCCGGAGGCTTTTGGACAAACACCTGCACGTAGGACACCTGCTAATCCTCAGGGTGATCAGAGCTATTGTGTCGATTGCCGGACATTAGACCCTGGGGCACCATCAACGGTATACTCGAATGGTAGACCCTGTAGTTCTTTATTAAGCAGATAAAATGAATCTATTTTGTGATGATGCTGTGAAATGGTTGTCGACGCTTGCGGATGCAAGCGTTGATCTTGTTATTACTGACCCTCCTTATGAATCTCTTGAGAAGCATCGGAAAATAGGAACGACAACTCGTCTTAAAGTAAGTGAAGGATCAAGTAATCAATGGTTTGATATTTTCCCTAATGAACGTTTCGAAAGCTTATTTTTAGAGCTTTATCGAGTGTTAAAGAAAAACTCACATTTCTATCTTTTCTGCGATCAAGAAACGATGTTTTATGTAAAACCAATTGCGGAGAAAGTTGGTTTTAAATTTTGGAAACCAATCGTTTGGAATAAAATGGCAATTGGTATGGGGTATCATTATCGGGCCAAGTATGAATTTATTCTTTTCTTTGAGAAAGGGAAAAGAAAACTAAACGACTTGGGTATACCTGATGTTCTGGAGTGTAAACGAGTGCATCGTGGCTATCCTACTGAAAAACCTGTTGCATTATTAGAGACTCTTATATCTCAGAGCTCCAGTCATGATGATTTGGTTGTAGATCCATTCTTTGGTTCAGGTTCAACCTTGGTTGCAGCCAAAAACCTTGGAAGGAGGACTATGGGGTGTGATATTTCAAGTGCAGCCCATGAACATGTCTATGAACGAATGAAAAATCATTCAAATGACAATTAAAATATATTGTTGTTCTCTTTTCGTTTCAGAAAAAGCACCGGCCTAAGCTGGTGCGTTTTTAATTATTGAACGTAGCTAGTAGGTTCGATTAGCGAAGCATAATCGAACGTTCGCGTTCTTTAAGACGATGCCATAAAAATAATGCCCCTTCCTGTTACCTAAAAAGAGACCGGCATATAGCCGGTCTCTTTTTTATTTCCGCAACCCTTACGCCTGCGGCGGGAGACTTTCCGCGTTGGATATCACCGCATCCACCTCGGCCTGCTCCACGATGGGCTTTATCAATCTGACGACAACGGCGCCATGGTTAATACCAGCTTGCCGATATGACGGCCTGAATCCAGCAAATGGTGGGCGGCGGCGGCCTCATGCAGCGGGAAGGTCTGGTAAACCTGCGGTTTGACCTCGCCACGTTCGATAAATGGCCAGACATGAGTTTGCAACTGGGCAATCAGTTCGGCTTTTTCTTGCGGAGTACGCGAGCGCAGGGTGGATCCGATATGGGTCAGCCGCTTTTGCAGCATGGGAAACAGATCCAGATTGGGGGCGGCGCCCGCAATAATGCCGATCTGGACTATGCGACCATTGATGGCGGCCGCCGCATAGTTGCGCGCGACATACTCCCCGCCAATGATATCGAGAATGATGTCGGCGCCATGGCCATCGGTGGCGGCATGCACGGCCTCGACAAAATCCTCCTCCTTGTAGAGTACGGCCACATCGGCGCCCAGCTTGATGCTGGCGGCCTGCTGCTCGGGTGAGCCGACCGTGGTGATGATTTTGGCGGCGCCAAATGCCTTGGCCAGCATGGTGGCGGTCGTGCCGATGCCGGAGGCGCCGCCATGAATCAAGATGATGTCGCCTTTTTTAAACTGGCCCCGTTCAAACATATTTGACCAGACCGTCATAAAGGTTTCCGGCAGTGCCGCGGCTTCGACAAAGCTCAATCCGGGCGGCAGGGGCAGGACATTGCTCTGGTGGGCGACGCTGTATTCGGCATAGCCGCCACCCGAAATCAGTGCGGCGACCTTGTCGCCAATCTTGAGATGGTCCACCTGCTCCCCCTTGGCGACCACGACCCCGGCGACCTCCAGCCCGGGAATATCCGATGCCCCTGCCGGAGGCGGGTAGAGCCCTTTGCGCTGCATCACATCCGGCCCATTGATGCCGGTCGCATAGTGCCGGATCAAAACCTCATCGGGCTTGGGCGCCGGTGTGGCGCGGGTGGTCAGTTGCAAGACATCGGGGCCACCTGGCTGGGTAATTTCTACCGCGCTCATGGTGGCGGGAATGGAATAGGCGTTATGCATCAGCGGCTCCTGTAACGAGGTGATATGAGGTTCCCCGAGTGGGATGAGCACCAAGATAGTGGAGATTGCTGATGAATAAACGCAGTATTATCCCTCACCTGTAATGCAAAAATGCATTCCAACCGGGAGTCGTGATGAACTGGGATGATGCGAAAATTTTTCTGGCGTTGCATCGGGAGGGGAGCCTGAGGGGCGCAGCCCGTGTGGTCGGGGTCGATCAGGCCACCATTGGCAGGCGGATTGCCGCACTGGAGCATCGTCTGGCGGCCACGCTGTTTCTCCGCACATCCAAAGGGTATGTGCTGACTAATGTCGGAGAGATAGTGCTGGCCAGCGCCCAGCAGATGGAGCTGGCGGCCATTGATTTCGTGCGGGCGGCGCAAGGGGTCGACAACCGTCTGGTCGGGGAGGTCAGCGTGGCGACCACAGACACCCTGGGGATGGATTTTTTGATACCGGCCCTGACCGAGCTGCATCAGCGTTATCCCGATATCAGGGTCATCCTCAATACCTCGACCCAGGTGGTCAATCTGTCGCTGCGGGAAGCGGATATCGCGATCCGGACGGTGAAGCCGGACAATCCCGACCTGATTATTCGCAAGCTGGCCTCCTGGCCGGTCGGGTTGTATGCCTCCGCCGACTATCTGGCTCGCCATGGTATACCCGAAGCGGGCACCGGTTTTGCGGGCCATTCGCTGGTGGTGTATGAGCCCCACTGGCAGAGCGCGCGCTCGCCAATGATGCTCGAAGAGGCGGTCAAGGGGGCCACGGTCGCCGCGGGGGTCAATACCAGCCTGATGCTGCGTCAGGCCCTGTTGATGGGGCTGGGGCTTGGCGAGGTGGCGGTTCCGCTCGCCGAGCAAGCCGGGTTGGTGCGGGTCTGGCCCGAGCGGCAATTAGAGCAATCCTACGATGTGTGGCTGGTGACCCATCAGGATGTGCAGCATGCCGCGCGGGTCAGGGCGGTCATGGATGCCATCGTCAGGGCATTTGCCGCGATGCCCTAAGTCTGGCGGGCGCTCTGTTCAGGTTTTGTCGCAGCGTGGTCACACCTCTTGCCATAGTCATGGCGGTTGAGGGAAAACCCTCATTTACTTGCTCTCTGACAGTCAATACTGTGAGACCGAGTCCACCACTACTGGAGCCTGACCCATGACCGACATGCTTGTTGACGATAAACAACCAACCCCGGATCCGGCAGAGCAGAATGCCTTCTTCCCATCGCCCTACTCCCTGAGCCAGTTCACCTCGCGCAAATCTGACCTTGCCGGGGCCGACTATCCCGCTCCCTATCGGGAGGGGCGCTGGAAGATCCTGCTGATCGGTGCCGATGAGCGTTATCTGCCCACCGACAACGGCACCCTGTTTTCCACCGGTAACCATCCGGTCGAAACCCTGTTGCCCATGTATCACCTCGACAAGGCGGGCTTTGCCTTTGACGTGGCCACCCTTTCCGGCAATCCGGTCAAGTTCGAGTGGTGGGCCATGCCCGGCGAAGATGAAGAGGTGTTGGGGCTCTATGCCAAATATCAGGCGCAGTTCCGCCAACCGGCCAAGCTGGCCGACCTGCTGAAGCAGGCGCTGGCCGCTGACTCGGACTATATCGGCGTCTTTATTCCCGGCGGCCACGGCGCCCTGATGGGGTTGCCGCAGAGTGCCGAGGTGAAAGCGTTGCTGGAGTGGGCGATGGCCAACGATCGCTTCATCATCTCCCTCTGTCACGGGCCTGCTGCGCTGCTGGCGGTGGCCAATCCAGAGACCTTCGCGGGCTACAAGATCTGCGCTTTCCCCGATGAGCTGGATGCCCAGACCCCGGCAATTGGCTATATGCCTGGCCACCTCACCTGGAAGTTTGGCGAGAAGCTCAAAGAGATTGGCTTCGAGACCGTCAACAACGGCATCTCGGGAGAGGTGTGCCGGGATCGCAATCTGCTGACCGGTGACAGCCCGCTGGCAGGCAATAACCTCGGCAAGCTGGCCGCTACCACCTTGCTGGAGGCGGTTGCCAAGCGATGAGGTTGTCGTCATCGCCAGCGAATGCATTGCAGGTCGCGGTGGCGCTGGAAGGGTGCCAGCGGCTGGAGGAGATCCAGCAGCTGGTGCGCGCTTTTGCCACCCCGCTGGGGTATCACCGCTTTGCGCTCTTCTCCATCAGTGCCAGCGAGGAGGGGGTGGTCGAGCACCTCTATTGGCTGGAGGGGGAGTGGCTGGAGAGCGGCGAGGCGGTCGACCTGCATGCCTATATGCGCGAGTGTCCGATGGCGATGCATATCAGGGAGCGAGACCAGCCCTTCTTCTGGAGCAAAACGGTTGGTGCCGTTGGCGAGCAGTACCGTATCGTTCGCCAGCCTGAGGGGCCGGGCCGACATGGCTTGCAGGTACCCGTCTATGGGCCGTTGGGACTGGAAGGGGCGATGAGCTTTGGTGGCGATCAGATCGATGCCAGCTCCCACACTCGGGTTGGCCTTGCGCTGATCGCGGCGGCGGCTTTTCATGCAGCTCGTCGGCTGATGGAGATGCCGGTAGCGGGTCACGAGCGTGGGCTCACTGGGCGCGAGCGCGAAGTGCTGGAGTGGGTCTCCCGGGGTTGGCGCCATGCCGATATCGCCACCACCCTGAAACTCTCGGTGCGCACGGTTGAGAACCATCTGCGCAGTGCCCGCCGTCGACTCGGTGTGGCCACCACGGCAGAGGCGGTCAGAGTGGCGATCAGGAACCGCGATATCGAGGGCTGAGGAGCCATCCCTTTGTCAGGCATGTAAAAAGAGACCGGCATATAGCCGGTCTCTTTTTTATTTACCGCAACATGACACCTGCGGCGGGGTGCTTTCCGCGTTGGACATCACCGCATCAATTTGCACCAGGGCACCGGCGGGCAGTTCGCTCACGCCAATCACGGTGCGGGCAGGCAGATAACCCGGGAAATATTTGGTGTAGATGGCGTTGACCGCATCCAGATCCGCGATATTGCCGAGCTGGATATTGACCTTGACGATATCGTCCATCACATGGCCGATGCTCTCCACAATCGCCTTGATATTGCTCAGGCACTGGGCGGTCTGCTCCTTGATGCAGCCAGCCAGGATCTTGCCAGTGGCGGGGTCTATCGGTAACTGCGCAGAGAGATGGTTGTAGTGGGAGAAGGCGACGGTCTGGCAATGGAGCGGGCTGCGCGGTGCCTTGTCGGTATTGCGGGCACGGATCACCAGATTGTGACGATCTTCCACCAGTTGCGGCGGGGTGCCGTCACCGTGGGAGATGACCGCATCCATCTGCACCCGCGCCCCCATGGGCAGGGCAGCGGCACTGACCACAGAGCGGGCGGGCAGATAGGCAACGGCGCGGGCAATGGCGGAGTCGGGGAAGAAGGTGGTGTAGACCTCGTTGACGGCCTCCAGATCGGCCAGATCGGTCAGATAGACGGTGACCTTGACGATATCGTCAAACGGCACGTCGATGCTCTCCAGCACGTGCTTGATGTTGCGCAGGCACTGACCCGCCTGCTCCTTGATGCCACCGGCGACCAGTTGGCCCGAGGCGGCCTCGACCGGCAGCTGGGCGCCGATATTGTTGTAGTGGGAGAAGGCCACGGTATGGGTGGAGAGCGGATTGTGCGGCGCCTTGTCACTGTTGCGGGCCAGTTTAATCAGCGGGCAGGGGGCTTGCGGGAAGGTGCCTTCGCCGTTGGAGATGATGGCATCGATCTGCACCAGAGCGCCCAGCGGCAGGGCGGCAACGGCGAGGGTGGTGCGGGTCGGCAGATAGCCCGGGAAGAATTCGCGATAGACGGCGTTGACCGCCTCCAGATCCGCCATCTCTTTCAGGAAGATGGTGGCTTTGACCATATCGTCCATCACATGGCCGATGCTCTCGATGATCGCCTTGAGGTTGCTCAGGCACTGTCTGGCCTGCGCGGTGACATCGCCGCTCACCATCTTGCCGGTGGCCGGATCGACCGGCAGCTGGGCCGAGATATTGTTGTAATGAGAAAACGCCACCGTTTGGGTGCAGGGGCCCAGATCCTGGGGTGCATGGGGGGTATTTCTTGCCGACTTGATGATGGTGCCACTCATAGATATGCCTCTTTTTAATATTTGTTGTTTATTCAGGTACAGGTTTACCCCATCTTGTTGTGCGCCATGGCCACTGCGCCAACGGCGGCATCCCCAGTTATTATTTGTGACCCACTCAATTACTGAGAGGAATAAGGGAGAAGAGGACAGGGTAGATATTTCAGACGCTGCGATTCTATGAGTGGCTATCAGGAGTTGCAAACCGCTGATTGCATTTCTATGAGATGGCTCAATGGGTGCAAATTTAAGCATATTGCTATTCAATTCACCCGAAATCGTAGCCAATTCGTGCGCAAATGGTGCCGAACCGGCGGAAAACCTTGTCCTGACTGGGTTTGCTCTCCCCCTCTTCGGGATATTGGCGTGTGAATAAAGGGTTAATATTATGCGCCGATGTGCAAATAATGCATATTATGGTGCATGGATATCTGTTTTCAGCTCTTTTAAGGGGCTATGAAACTTCCCGTGAATATGCATATCCACCTTATTAAAGATACCTCTGGAATATAATTCACGGCTTTTGCATTCCTCTCTGTTAATGATTATTCCGGCATACTCGATGATGCCTTGCTGGCAGCCGGGATCTGTTATTAACGCCATAAAATTCTATGCCATGAATTTGCACGGCGGATCTGCTCCTGCTGCACAGGAGTGGGGATCATGGCGTTGGCGTGACGGTGTGCAGGAGCGGGGGCGCTCGATAAGAGATGGCGATGGATGAAATATGGCGCTAGATGAGGAAGGGGAGGTGGTGGCAATCCGCTTATCTTCACGCCGGTTGCATCCCCCGATGGGTGGGGTTGCCCCGCGTCGTCGCTTTTTCCACTTTTCTGTGGCTTTGTCCGAGCTCCCTCTTATCTGTGGCTGGTTGTGATGATTGGGATGGTTTTTAGGGCTCGGGAACAGTTCAGATGATTTCGCAGGCATAAATTTCAATATGCTGTTTTTAAAGGGAAATGCGTAAAAAAATGGATTTATTGACCACTTTTTATGGTTTCTTGATGAAACTGTTAATTATTGGCGTGATTGCGAGTCAGGTCGCTTTTTTTACTCGCTATTAATCGTATGATTAATAAGGTGATCAAGGAGCCCTGACGGAGAGCATCGATGCACCGGCAGGCCATTGCCCAGGATTGGCAAGCGAGATCGCGTCGCGATCATCATTACCTGACTGTGGAGGATTTATGCTGGGTTTCGTTCTGGGCGATATGTATTGTCAAACATCTGGGCAGCGGTTACCTCCTCGCCTGGGAAAGAGCTTTCCCATTCCTGCCGATTATCGACTGCGCGGCCGGGTATCCGCCGCCATCATGACCATCGAGAGCCTGCTCGATACCCCTTATCCGCAAAAGCAGTTTCGTGATCTGGTCTTTGGTGCCTTTATCGAGCGCCAGCGTCGGCTGTTTGGCGAACATGTGATTGTGGCCCGCATGGAAGGGGAGGAGGGGCTGGAACTGTCGATTGATCTCTCGTTTGTCAGCACCGCCGTACCTGTGGGCCTGCTGGCCATCTCTGAAGAGCTGGCTCTCGCCACGGCGCCGCGTCCCAAGAAGAGCCATCCCCACTACGAGGCGTTGTGCAAGGCGATCGACTGCATGGTGATGCTGATGTTTTATGGCAAGGTGATCCGCCAGCGTAATACGGTGTTGGAAAATATCGGCCATCAGTTTGGTTATCAGCCCGCGGCGACCCTGACGGCGCGTGTTGGCAAGGGTGGGGAGGATGATTACGACGCCTTCATGGTCAATATCATGACCTGTATTGCCCACTCCAACTCGCTCAAGGAGGCGCTGGAGAACGCCAGCCGGATGGGAATTCAGGAGCCCGCTTTCTTCTGCATCGTCGGTGCGATTGCCAGCACCCTGTGGGGCGTGCCCAGACTGTGGGCGTATCAGGCTTCACAGCTGATCCATCGCTCCCACCACCACTACATCCAGAATCTGCTTCGCTGTGAAACCCGTGCCGGGCGGCGCCATATCAATCTGGAGCCGCCAAAGCCCCCGCTGTTTGCACCGATCCGGCAACAGGTTGTGCGTCTGTTCAAGGGAGCACACTGATCCGCAGCCCCCTTGTCATCACTCAGGCGGGATAGAGGGCACCCAGCACGGCCGGACGGCTGGCGCCGGTGACGGCGGGCAGGTTGCCCGGCTTGCGGTGAACAAAGCACATGGCCAGCCAAGCAAAGGCTGCGCCTTCTACCCAGTCGGGGGCAAGGCCCAGCTCGGCTGTGCTGGCGATGCGCCATGCAGGCAGCAGGCTGGCCAGCTCCTTCAGCAAGGGGGCATTATGGGCACCGCCGCCGCAGACAAACAGCTCGGCTTTCGGCTGGCTGGCACCGACTGATTCGGGCCGGGCGGGCAGTTGGCGGGCGATGCTGTGGCTGGTGAGCGCCTGCAGGGTGCGCTGCACATCCACGGGGGCGTATGAAGTGCCTGCCAGCTCCCCATCGAGCCAATCGAGGGTAAACATCTCTCGTCCGGTGCTCTTGGGGGCGGGGGCTGCGAAATAGGGGTGGGCCAGCAGTTTCTCCAGCAGGGCCGGGATGGGCTTGCCACTGGCGGCCCATTTGCCACCGGCGTCATAGCTGCCGCCGTGGGGCTGATGGCGGCGATACCAGCCATCGAGCAGGGTGTTGGCCGGGCCGGTATCAAAACCATATACCCCGCCCGGATTGCCCGGCAGCACCGAGATATTGGCGATGCCGCCGAGGTTCAGTACCACCCGCAGGGCGCCGGGCTTGGCAAACAGCGCCTGATGGAAAGCAGGCACCAGCGGCGCCCCCTGACCGCCGAGGGCCATATCCATGGTGCGAAAATCGGCGATAACGTCGATGCCGGTCAGGGCGGCCAGCAGGGCGGCGTTGCCGATCTGCAGGGTAAAGCCGAGCTGGGGGCGATGGCGGATAGTCTGGCCGTGGCTGCCGATGGCGCGAATATCTTTGGGCTCAAGCTTCGCCTTGGCCAGCAGCGCGTGGGTGGCGGCGGCAAACTCTCGCGCCACCAGATTATCGGCCACCCCCATGCGGTCGATTTCGTTGTCGCCCGGGGTGCAGAGTGCATGCAGCGTGCGGGCGGTCTCTTGCGGCCAGGGGTGACAAAGTGCCGCTTCGACCCGCAGTTCATCCCCGGCGATCATCACCAGCACGGCATCAATGCCGTCCATGCTGGTTCCCGACATCAGACCGATATAGCGCTCAGCCATGGTGTCTCCTTACATTGCTGCTTGAAAATGCGGTGTGCAGAGAGGGTGAAGAGGGGAACGGCTTTCATCCCATGCCACATGGCGTGGTCTTTGACATCAGACCGATATAACGCTCAACCATGTTGCATCCTCAATGCGGACCGGAAAAAGAGTGAGAGAGACAGGATAGATAAGCCCTTGCTTCCGTGCCACATGCCGCTCCCAGTGTTCCATTTCATCTTATGCCTGAAAGTGGACTCATTTCAATCCGATTGCCTGGCGCGGGCTCAATAAAAGGGGCTGGCAGGGCCTTCACCCTGCCAGCCCTGATGGCTTAGTTGCCGCGACTCTCCCGCTTGTTCTGGGCCAGCTGTAGCTCGGGGTTGTCGAGCTTGGCCAGTTGCGGCATCGCCAGCTTTTTGAAGTTGGCCAGCTCGCGTCCGCTCAGGGTCTCTGCCTGCGGCAGGGTGAGGGTGCGCGGGTTCTTGTGAATGCCGCCCACCACGAACTCGTAGTGCAGGTGCGGGCCGGTGACGCGACCGGTGCCACCCAGAGTGCCGATGGTCTGCCCCTGCTTCACCCGCTGCCCCTTGTTGACGGTGCGCTTGGAGAGGTGCAGGTACTTGGTCACATAGTTGCCGGCATGCTTGATAAAGACGTAGTTGCCGTTGAACTGGTTGTAACCGGCGGCCACCACGCTGCCGGAGCCCGCTGCCATGATGGGGGTGCCCACCGGCGCCACATAGTCGATGCCGTTATGGGGGCGGATCTTGCCGGTCACCGGATGGAGGCGGCGCGGGTTGAAGTTGGAGCTGATGTATTTGAAGTTGACCGGCGCGCGCAGGAAGCTCTTGCGCATCGCCTTCCCTTCCGGGGTGTAGTAGTTGCCATCTTCATTGAGCACGGCGCGGTAGGCGGTGCCCTGGTTGACGAACTCCGCCGCCAGAATATCGCCGGAGGCGACCCGTTCGTCGTCGCGGAACTTGTCTTCATAGACCACCCGGAAGCTGTCTCCCGGCTGCAAGTCCTGGGCAAAGTCGATGTCCCAGCCGAAGATGGCGGCCAAGTCCATGATCTGATCTTCGGTCATCCCCGCATCCACCGCGGCGCCCCAGAAGCTGGAGCGGATCTCGCCTTTGCTCACCTGTTCGCGGGTGTCGAGGGCGATCTTGACGTTGCGGGCGACAAAGGTCTCCTCCTTGCGGCTCACCTTGAGCGCCTGCTCCAGACTGTGGGGGTAATAGAGGCTGTGCAACTGGCCATCTTCGGTCAGCTTGAAGGTGAGCTCCTGCCCCGGTTGCAGCATCCGCAGGGGATCGCTGCCCTCGAGCTGATCGATCAGGTGCAGATCCGTGGTGCTCAGGCCAATGCGCTGGAAGATCACCCCCATGTTGTCGCCACGGCGCACCTTCACCTGCTTGGTGATGTAGCGTGGTTTGGGCGGGGTGGCAGGCTGGGCGGCCTCGGCCGGCAGCTCGTCGTTCAGCGCGTTGTCGTTGGCCGGTTCCCGCAGGGCAATTTCGTTGCCGTTTTCATCGACCCGTGTTGCTACTGCCTGTTCGCTTGGCCAGGCAGCCAGCATCATGATCATGATGCTCAAGATCAGCACCATCTTGCGGTGCCAGTGGGGGAGTGCGTTGAAGGCGTGCCAAATAACCATGAGAAGCAGATGAAGTCGGGCAGAATGGACGGATTTTACAGCCTTTCCAATTGGCCCGCCATTCCAGTAATATGTTTGGCCCTGTGGAATCGTGATGGAGAGTCAAAAAATGTCCCAGCTCGAGGTGGCGCTAGCCGAGATCAAGCGCGGAGCGGAAGAAATTCTGGTTGAAGAAGAACTTGTCGCCAAGTTGAAGGAAGGGCGCCCGCTGCGCATCAAGTTGGGTATGGACCCGACCGCCCCCGACATTCACCTGGGTCATACCGTGATCCTCAACAAGCTGAAGACCTTCCAGGATCTGGGCCATGAAGTGATCCTGCTGATCGGTGACTTCACTGCCATGGTGGGTGACCCCTCCGGCAAGAACGCTACCCGTCCACCGCTCTCCGAAGAGGCTATCAAGCATAACGCCCTCACCTATGCCGAGCAGGCGTTCAAGATCCTCGACCCCGCCAAGACCCGCATCGAGTACAACTCGACCTGGCTGAGCGAGCTGGGTGCGACCGGCATGATCAAGCTGGCGGCCAAGCAGACCGTGGCCCGCATGATGGAGCGCGACGACTTCAAAAAGCGCTACACCGGCGGCCAGTCCATCGCGATTCACGAATTCCTCTATCCGCTGCTGCAAGGCTATGACTCGGTCGCGCTGAAGGCGGACGTTGAGCTCGGCGGTACCGACCAGAAGTTCAACCTGCTGATGGGCCGCGAGCTGCAAAAAGATGCCGGCATGGCGACCCAGTGCGTGCTGATGATGCCGCTGCTGGTGGGTCTGGATGGCGTCAAGAAGATGTCCAAGTCCGCAGGCAACTACATCGGCGTCCACGACGCCCCGGGCGAGATGTTCGGCAAGATCATGTCCATTACCGACGATCTGATGTGGAACTACTACGAGCTGCTCTCCTTCCGTCCGCTGGCCGAAATTGAAGAGTTCAAGGCAGGCATCGCTGCCGGTACTCTCAACCCGCGTGACGTGAAGATCTGGCTGGCCAAAGAGATCATCGCCCGTTATCACGACGAAGCGGCGGCCGAAGCGGCCCACGAAGATTTCACCCAGCGTTTCTCCAAGAACGCCATTCCGGACGAAATGCCGGAAGTCGAGCTGGCTCTGGAAGGCGAAGGTCTGGCCATTGCCAACCTGCTGAAAGAGGCCGATCTGGTGGCCACCACCTCCGAAGCGCTGCGGATGATCAAGCAGGGCGCAGTCAAGGTGGATGGCGAGAAGCTGGAAGATGGCAAGGCACTCATCGGTGCCGGTACCGCCGTCTATCAGGTCGGCAAGCGCAAGTTTGCCCGCGTGACTGTCAAATAAGCAGTCGCATCAGGCAAGCTGGTCATCAAACCGGTTCAAGCTTGTTCAACAGGGCCTCCTTCGGGAGGCTTTGTCGTATCTGGGCGGCACGGATCTGGGCGATAAAGTGCCGCAGCACGGCACTGCTTGGGTGAGGCCGTGTCGCCAGACTGATGCTGGTCATCATGCCGTTGCCCTCAATGGGGTGATAACTGACCCCGAGCGGGCGCAGCGCCGCCACCGAGCTGGGCACCAGAGTCACGCCAAAGCCCGCCTGCACCATGCCGACGGTAGAGATCACCTGCGGGCATTCGGGCCCCAATATAGGCTCGAACCCCGCCTCCCGGCAGAGACCCACTATTCCGTCATAGAGCCCGGGCCCGATGGTGTGGGGAAACAGAATAAAACTCTCGTCCTTCAGGCAGGCCAGGGGCAAGGGGCCCGGCTTGGCCTTGGGATGGCTGGTCGGCAGGGCGATCAGCAGCGGCTCCTGCTCGATAAGGTGATGGGCAAAGCCCTCGCTACCGCGGCAGGGGAGCCGCAAGATGGCGGCATCCAGCCGATCGTTGCGCAGCGCCTCCACCAGTGCCGGCATGGTGCCCTCCTGCGGGCTGAGAGCTACCTCGGGGTAGCGCTCCCTATAGTCGTGCAACAGGGTCAGCACCGCAGGGTGGAGCACGGTGGACCCGGCGAATCCGATCCTCAGCGCCCCCTGCTCGCCCCGGGCAATCCGCTTTACCTTCAGTTTTGCCGCATCGGCCAGCGCCAGGATCTGCGCCGCATCCCGATAGAGGCTCTCGCCCGCCTCGGTCAGTTCGACACTGCGGGTCAAACGGCGCAGCAGCGGGGTGCCCAGGGTCTCCTCCAGCTTGCGGATCTGCTGGCTCAGCGGCGGCTGGGCCATGTTGAGTGATTCGGCTGCGCGGGTGAAATTCTGCTTTTCAACAACGGCCATGAAGTAGCGGAGCGTACGAAGTTCCATATCGATTGAGTCTCAAAGTCATGGGATCAGCGTATTGGTGTTGAAATGTGAACCAAGTCACCATTGGATCCGAACGCTAACAGGATTCACGGTGGAGGTGAAACCCGAATGGAACATATTGCAACATCTGACAGTGCCGGGTGCAGCTGTGCCCTCGAAGTGAGCCAGCAGTTTTCCCGCTGGCGCAGGCAGCATGACGGTGGCGAGATCTACCAGAGTTCCCTGATGAGCGCCCTGCTGGCGGGGGTCTACGAAGGGGAGACCACCATGAGCGAGCTGCTGCGCCACGGCGACTTTGGCCTTGGCACCTTCAACCACCTCGATGGCGAGCTGATCGCCTTCGAGCGCCAGATCCACCAGTTGCGCTCCGATGGCTCGGCCCGGCCCGCCCGCGCCGATCAGAAGACCCCCTTTGCGGTGATGACCCATTTTCGCCCCTGTCTGGAGCGTCGCTTCGATCACCCCCTGAGCCGTGACGAGATCCACCAGTGGGTGGATCGGCTGGTGGGCTCCGACAACGTCTTCGTCGCCCTGCGCCTCGACGGCCAGTTTGAAACGGCCAAGGTCCGTACCGTGCCGCGTCAGGAGCCCCCCTATCGCCCCATGCTGGAGGCCATCGAGCAGCAGCCGCTGTTCCGCTTTGCCGCGGTGGCGGGGACTCTGGTGGGCTTTCGCTGCCCGCCGTTCGTGCAGGGAGTCAATGTGGCGGGCTTTCACGAGCATATGATCACCGCCGATCGCAAGGGGGGCGGCCATCTGCTCGACTACACCATGGCCCACGGCACCCTGCGACTTTCTGTGGTGCGTCACCTCAATCTGGCCCTGCCATCGGATCCCGCTTTCCGGCAGGCCGACCTCAACCCCGCCGATCTCGATCGCGCCATTCAAGCCGCCGAAGGCTAATAGACAAGGAGCAATAACATGGAAAACAGACAGTGGAAGTGCGGTGCCGAGCTGGTGGTTCGTCATCTGGAGGCGCAGGGGGTCAAGCAGGTGTTCGGTATCCCGGGGGCCAAGATTGACCGGGTGTTCGATGCGCTGGAGGACTCTCCCATCGAGACCATAGTGGTGCGCCACGAGGCGAATGCCGCCTTTATGGCGGCCGCCGTGGGGCGCCTCACCGGCAAGGCGGGGGTGGCGCTGGTCACCTCGGGCCCAGGCTGCTCCAACCTCATTACCGGGTTGGCGACGGCCACCTCGGAAGGGGACCCCATGGTGGCGCTGGGCGGTGCGGTGCGCCGTGCCGATGGCCTCAAACTCACTCATCAGAGCATGGATACGGTCAACCTCTGCCGTCCGGTCACCAAGTTCAGTGCCCAGGTCAACAGCGGGGCGGCGATCTCGGAAGTGATGGCCAATGCCTTTCGCGCCGCCGAGCTGGGGCGGCCGGGGGCGGCCTTTGTCAGCCTGCCGATGGATATCATCAACAAGCCGGTGCAGGGCAATGTGCTGGTACCCCGCGAGGTGCCGGAGCCGGGCTGCGCCGATGAGCAGAATATGGAGCAGGCATTGACCCTGCTGCGCAATGCCCAGAATCCGGTGGTGCTGCTCGGCCTGATGGCGAGCCGGCCGGAGAATGCCGAAGCGGTACGCGCCTTCCTCGACAAGGCGCGGCTGCCGGTGACCGGTACCTATCAGGCCGCCGGGGTGGTGGACAGCTGCCACTTCGATGACTTTGCCGGACGGGTGGGGCTCTTTAACAACCAGCCGGGGGATCAGCTGCTGGCGGGGGCCGATCTGGTGATCTGCATCGGCTACAGCCCCATCGAGTACGACCCCGTGCTGTGGAATGGCGATCGGGAGCGGCGCATCCTCCATATCGACGTGCTGCCTGCCGATATCGACAGCAGCTACTGCCCGACCGCCGAGCTGGTGGGGTCGATCCGCGCCAACCTGTTGCAGCTGACCCGCATCATGGGCAATCCGAAAATCCGCCCCCCCGAGGTGGATCGGCTGCTGCAAGGGGTACGCCAGCAGCGACTGCGACTGGCGATGCGGGCCGATGATCTGCACGGCAATCCGGTTCACCCCTTGCGTATCGTGCGCGAGCTGCAGGATCTGGTGCGCGACGACATGACCCTCTGCGTCGACATGGGCAGCTTCCATATCTGGATTGCCCGCTACCTCTACAGCTTCCGCGCCCGTCAGGTGCTGATCTCCAATGGTCAGCAGACCATGGGGGTGGCACTGCCGTGGGCCATCGGTGCGGCGCTGGTGCGGCCGGGTGAGAAGGTGATCTCGGTATCGGGGGATGGCAGCTTTATGCAATCGAGCATGGAGCTGGAGACGGCGGTGCGGCTCAAGAGCAATATCGTTCACATCATCTGGGTCGATAACGGCTACAACATGGTCGCGATGCAGGAGCAGCAGAAATATTGCCGCACCTCCGGCGTCTCTTTTGGTCCCATCGACTTCAAGCGCTATGCCGAATCGTTCGGGGCGGCCGGTTTCGCGGTGCGTTCGGCCGACGAGCTGCGCGCCACCCTGCGGGCCGCACTGGCGGTGGAGGGGCCTGCTGTGGTGGCGATCCCGGTGGATTACTCCGACAACCCGGGGCTGATGGCCCAGCTCAGGCCAGAAGTATTGGCATAAGTGCTGGCCTGAATCTTCGTGTAAGGGCAGGTAGACCCGTCCATATAGCAAAAACCGGCATCAATGGATGCCGGTTTTTTATTGCTACGCGGGATGGGTGGCCTTAACGGGCCAGCTGGACGGCGGCGCGTGCGCGGGCCGGTTGCGGGCGACGCTTGTTTTTTGGCGCACAGGCCATCTTCAGGCGCAGCCACTCGCGCCACAGCAGCCAGCAGAGCGGCAGGGTGAGCAGCAGTACGGTCGCGGGCTGGGCCATCAGCACCCCATCACGCCCCCACAGTTGTGGCAGCAGGAAGATGAGCGGCAGCAGCAACACGGTTTTGGCGATGGAGATGACCAGCGCCTGACGGGTACGCGCCATGGATTGCAGCAGCACTATGCCGAACATGATGATCCCCTCCAGCGGAATGGCGCCGAGGTTGAGGGTCAGGCTGCTGATGGCAGCGGCCAGCAGTTCGGGATCCTTGTCGCCGGTATAGAGCATGGCGACCTGTCCCGGCAGCAGCTGGATGGTGAGCCACACCAGCATGCCGTAGATAAAAGTGAACTTGAGCCCCATCTCCATCAGGTACTTGAGGTTGCGATGGCGCTTGGCCCCCGCCGCCTTGCTGATAAGCGGCTGAATGCCGAAGGCGAGCCCCTGCAGAATGACGATAAAGACAGCTTCGGTGTAACCGGCCACGGTAAAACCCGCCAGATCCTTCACATTGCCATACAGCATCAGCTGGCTGTTGTGCAGCATCAGCAGCAGGCCGAGGTTGAACTGGGCAATCAGGCTCGGCAGACCGGTAAAGAGCAGGTGCGGCATGGCGGGGAGGTTGGGCACCAGATCCCGCCAGCTGAGGCGCAGCCGCGCCCAGGGGGTAAAGAAGTAGCCAAGGCCGATCAGGCTCACCGCACCCTCTGCCATCAGGGTGGCTTGCGCGGTACCGATCAATCCCAGCCCCAGCCGACCCACCATGATGTAGTTGAGGATGATGTTGAGCACGGCGCCACTGCTCACCAGCACCATGGCCAGTTTCGGGCGGCCATCGTTGCGCAGCAGATAGGGGACCGCCAGATTGCTGGCCAGCAGCAGGGTACCGCCGCCAATCCAGGTGAGGTAGTCGCTCGCCTGTTTCCAGGTGTCGGTGCCCTGTTCAATCCCCAGCCCCAGCAGGATATCGGTGTGGGTGTAATAGAGCAGCACCGGCGCAACGCCCCCGAGTCCGGCCAGCAGCCAGAGGGCGTTGACCAGCGCCTGACGGGCCAGCGTGTCGTTTTTCGCCCCTTGCTGGAAGGAGATGGCAGTGGCGGCCCCCATGCTGATCATGGCGGCCAGACCAATCAGCACCATGATGACCGGATAAACCAGGTTGATCCCGGCGAGGCCAGCGGCACCGACATAGTGGCCGACGAAGATGCCGTCGATGAGGTAGTAGGCCCCCGAGACCAGCATGGCAAGAATGGAGGGGAGGGCGTAAGCCCAGAAGCGACGGGTCATGGCCCGTTGCCGCAGTGTTAAATAGGCAGACATATCTGTTCTCTCGGGGAGTTCGATTATCGAACAGCTAGTCTAGATTAATACTTATTTGGTGATAATCAGGGTTTCACTTGATGAATTGCTGAGTATTACTCACTAATCCGGGGTTTTGGTAGTGGGCCTTGAGCATGTCGATCAGGATGCGCAGGCCGCTGCCCAGTTGATGCCGACTGGGATAGAAGAGGTAGAAGCCGGCAAAGGTGGGGCACCAGGGCTCTAGCACGGTGAGCAGTTTCCCCTCCGCGACCTTTTGGCTCACCTCCTCTTCCAGACAGTAGGCGAGCCCCAGCCCCGCCTCGGCGGCGCCCAGATAGAGGGCCGGGGTGCTGGTGGTGAGCGGCCCGGTTACTTCGATCTCCAGCATGGTGCCGTCGGCGGCAAAGGCCCAGCGATAGTGGTGGTGCGGGGTGAGGCGATAGCCGATACAGGCGTGGCGGCTCAGCTCGCTCGGGTGCTCGGGCGTACCGTGCTCCGCCAGATAGGCCGGGGAGCCCACCACCAGATAGCGCTGGGGCGGGCCGAGGGGGATGCCGATCATCTCCTTGGGCAGCAGATCCCCATAAAAGAGCGCGGCATCGTAACCATCCTCAATCAGCTGGGGCATCAGCTCCTGCTCCACTACCTCCACCTGCATCCGCGGATAACGGGCCAGATAGTCGATCAGCACAGGTGCCAGCAGGCTGTCGATGGCGCCGCGGGGGGCGCAGAGTTTGAGTCGCCCCACCGGTTCATCGCTGTTGCGGGCCAGCTCGCAAAGCGCCTCTTCAAGAGTATTGAGGGTGGGGAGCAGCTGCTTGAGCAGCCGCTGGCCCGCTTCGGTCGGTACCACGGCGCGGGTGCTGCGGTTGAGCAGCCGCACCCCCAGCCTTGCTTCCAACCCCTTCAGGCTGTGGCTGAGGGCGGAGGCGGAGACCCCGAGTTCGAGGGCGGCCTTGCTGAAACTACGGTGGCGGGCGACGGCGGCAAATACCGCCAGTTCGGCGAGATCGGTACGGGTAATGGTCATCATCAATCAACAAAAAGGCGTGAGTCACAAGGGTACGCCAAGGCCGTGCTGCACACAATCCGCGCTAAACGGGTGGCTTGTTGCAAATATGTAGCTGCTCGCAGGCCATTGATTCCAGTGAAACTAAGTTGAATTGTTAAAAAAAACTCACAATAAGGCGCTTTGAGTGTGATCTTGGTCGTCCGAAAGGCGACCAAAATCAAACTTTGGTTGATTAATTCAAAAAAACGCTGTGATTAATAAGGGCATTTAATTAAAGTCAGCCCATCAAGAGTGGCGCACGTTAATCGGTTGTTAAGTGAGACGGGCGCCGACCCTCAGGGTCAAAATCTCGCACTGTTGTTTGTTGCAATCCTGTTGTCACAAGGAGTGATGGCCAGGTTGCCGGGGGGCGAGAGGTTAATATCAAGGACGGACAGCAGGCGTTCCAGGGAGATGGAACCGGGCCAAGGCCCGACCAAACAAGAATCCCATTTTCCTAGATGACAGGAACAACGTATGTCTGACATGAATATTGCAGCTGATGGTCGTTTAGCCAGCAACACCTCCCGCGGCGTCAACAAGGCCGATGTGGTCTGGATGCTGGGTCTGTACGGTACCGCGATCGGTGCCGGTGTGCTCTTTCTGCCAATCAACGCCGGTGTCGGTGGCCTGTGGCCGCTGGTTGCCATGTTGATTCTGGCGCTGCCGCTGACTTTCTTTGCTCACCGTGGTCTGACTCGCTTCGTGCTGTCCGGCTCTACTCGTGATGGCGACATCACTGAAGTAGTAGAAGAGCACTTCGGCAAGACCGCAGGCAAATTCATCACCCTGCTCTACTTCTTTGCCATCTACCCGATCGTGCTGATGTATTCAGTCGCCATCACCAACACCGTCGAGAGCGTGATTGTTCACCAGCTGGGCATGTCTGCACCTCCCCGTGCCGTTCTGTCACTGGCCCTGATCCTCGGTCTGATGGCGGTTGTTCGTCTGGGCGGCCAGGTTATCGTCAAAGCGATGAGCGTGCTGGTATTCCCGTTCGTGCTCACCCTGATGGGTCTGGCGTTCTACCTGATCCCGCACTGGAACGGTGCCATCATCACTGAAGCTCCGGCCCTGTCCGACGCCTTCAACGGTGACTTCATCAAGACCCTGTGGCTGGCTATCCCGGTAATGGTGTTCTCCTTCAACCACTCCCCGATCATCTCCTCCTTCGCGGTGGACAACAAAGGTCGTTACGGTGAAGGTGCCGAGAAGAAGTGCAGCAACATCCTGCTGGGCGCCCACGTCATGATGGTGATGACCGTTATGTTCTTCGTATTCAGCTGCGTACTGAGCCTCTCCCCGGCTGACCTGGCTGCTGCCAAAGAACAGAACATCTCCATCCTGTCCTACCTGGCCAACCACTTCGATAACCCGGTTATCGGTACTGTGGCTCCGCTGATCGCCATGGTTGCCATCAGCAAATCCTTCCTGGGTCACTACCTGGGGGCGCAAGAAGGCATGAACGGCCTGATGGCCAAGGCGCTGCGCGAGAAGGGCAAGAACGTTGACACCAAGCAACTGAACAAAGTCACTGCCGTGTTCATGATCCTGACCACCTGGGCCATCGCTACCATCAACCCGAGCATCCTCGGCATGATTGAAGACCTGGGCGGCCCGATCATCGCAATGCTGCTGTTCCTGATGCCGATGTACGCCATCACCAAGGTTCCGGCCATGCGCAAATACGCTGGCAACATCAGCAACGGCTTCGTGACCATCATCGGCCTGATCGCCATGTCCGGTATCATTTACAAGCTGATTGCCTGATAACGCCGGTTACCAAGTTGTCTAGTCCTGAAATAGGTTTACACATTTTCAACTAGCATTTCTCTACTCAGAACCCCCTATGTACCGCATCGGGGGTTCTGTATTTCAACGCATGATGCGGCCGCTCCGCGTTGTAAATATCCACCGCCTCACGCACCATTTCCCGCGCTTGCGTCAAATCCTGCGGGCTTTGCAACAACTCTCCTTTCAAAATCCCGTTCACCCGCTCCGCCAACGCATTCTGGTAACAGTCATACCCATCCGTCATCGAGCATTTCACCCCGTACCGTTCATGTAATGACTGATACAGCCCCGAGCAATACTGCACGCCGCGGTCTGAGTGATGGATGAGTTCACCGCCGCCACGCCGTTGCTTCAGTGCTTTCTTGAACGCCATCGCCACCGACTCCGCGTGCATTCCTTCGTGCACGTGATGGCCCACTATCTTGCGTGAGTACGCATCCGTCACCAGGCTCAGGTACAGCGGCCCGCTCCTGGCGGGCAGATAGGTGATATCAGCGACCCAGACCTGCTCCGGGGCCACCGGTGTGACCTGCTCTGGCCCCGCCTTGAGCAAGTTGGGATGACGGTAGAAACGGTGAAAACTGTGGGTGGTCTTGTGATACGCCCGCCTGGGCTGCACCAGCAGGCGGTGCTCGGTCAATATCTGAAACAGCCTGTCACGCCCGACCTTGAGCCCGTCATCATCCTGACCCTGCAGCATATAATGCAGCTTGCGAGTGCCCACCCGAGGTTGTCGCAGTCG
>NZ_CAWLMI010000020.1:0-12338 GCF_963862045.1 Aeromonas sp. 159
CCGATCACCCGGTTGCGATCTTCCGGGCGCATAAATAGCAGCAGATGCCAGTGCGGGGTGCCGTCGTGGTGAGCCTCGCACACGCGAAATCCATAAACGGGGGCGTTCCACCGTTTGAGGGCGGCCACTTGATATTTCATCAGACGATGACATACGCCCACTTTGCACCGGATTATCTGAATGATGCGGTCCGCTTTAACCCGCGGGAAAACCATCTTAAACCAGCTTGATCTTCCTCGAGAATGGGCCGAAAAAAGTGTCCACATTTTGCCAATTTTGGTGTCTTTTCACGTCCCAATGTGCCCCCTTGCGTGGCACTTAACTCCTTGAACTGAATTTAATTTGTTGAAATTAAATAAATAAAAATGGCAGCCGAGGCTGCCATTTTTATTGATGTCTTATGTCGTTCTGGTTCAGGAGGTCTTGCGATCCTGATCCGGCTCGAATTGATGACCCGATTTCTCCAGTTCCAGGTTCTCTTCGGAGCGCTTGCCCACCCAGTAATCGGCGTTCTTGATGCCGAGCTTCTCCGGGTGGAATACGGGGTCAATACCTTGTGCCTGCTGCGCTTCATAATCCTTCAGACAGGTGAAAGCGGTCTTTTGCAGCAGCAGGATGGCGATGATGTTGAGCCATGCCATCAGGCCAACCCCGATATCACCCATGCCCCACGCCAGATCCGCCGTCTTGACGGTGCCGTAGACAGTGGCGGCCATCAGCGCAATCTTCAGCAAGAAGGTGAGCCAGGGGCGATTTATCTTGCGGTTGATGTAGGCGATGTTGGTTTCGGCGATGTAGTAGTAAGCAACGATGGTGGTGAACGCGAAGAAGAACAGCGCGATGGCCACGAAAATGCTGCCAAAGCCCGGCATCATGCTCTCCATTGCGGTCTGCACATAGCCCGGGCCTGCTGCGATACCGGCAATACCTGTGTAGATAGCAGCGCCGTCCGGCCCTTGTACGTTATAGAGCCCGGTGATCAGCAGCATAAAGCCGGTGGCGGAGCAGACGAACAAGGTGTCGATATAGACGGAGAACGCCTGCACCAGACCCTGCTTGGCCGGGTGGCTCACTGCCGCAGCAGAGGAGGCGTGCGGCCCGGTACCCTGACCCGCTTCGTTGGAGTAGACCCCGCGTTTTACCCCCCACATGATGGCCAGACCCAGAATGGCACCGAAACCGGCATCCAGACCGAAGGCGCTCTTCCAGATCAGCAGGATCACGCCCGGCAGTTGGCCGATATTGAGGGCGATGATGACGCAAGCCACGATGATGTAGCCCAGCGCCATAAAGGGCACCACGGTACTGGCGAAGCTGGCGATACGCTTGACGCCGCCGAAGATAATAAAGCCGAGCAGCAGCGCCAGACCGGCGGCAGTGACGTTCGGATCGATATTAAAGGCGGTCTGCAGGCTGGAGCCGATGGAGTTGGCCTGCACGCCCGGCAGCAGCACGCCGCAGGCGAAGACGGTAGCGATGGCGAAGGTCCAGGCGTACCACTTCATGCCAAGCCCTTTCTCGATATAGAAGGCCGGGCCGCCGCGGTATTCACCGTTGATCTTCTCTTTGTAAACCTGACCCAGGGTGGACTCCACGAAGGCAGAGCTGGCGCCGAGGAAGGCGACCATCCACATCCAGAACAGGGCGCCCGGGCCACCGAAGGTGATGGCGGTGGCCACACCGGCGATGTTACCGGTACCCACGCGACCGGCCAGGGTCATGGCCAGCGCCTGGAAGGAGGAGACACCGGCATCGGTGCTCTTGCCATCAAACATCAGGCGCACCATCTCTTTCATATGACGCAGTTGCAAAAAACGGGTGCGCAGGGAGAAGTAAAGACCGACCCCCAGACACAGGTAGATGAGCGCAGGGCTCCAGATTACACCATTGATGGCATTGACGATTTCATTCATGTACAACAACTCCTTTGTTGTGTTTGTGGCGCTGTCTTGGCGAGATCTTGGCCTCGCTCTCTGTCACTGTTTTTGGCCCTGTTTGTTAACAATCCAGTTAACAAATGAGCGCGAGGTTGAGGGGTTAAGCAGAGCGCAGACACGCGCCATGCATGGCTTGTAACATATCGAGTTGTATCGGTGCTTCCCAGCGAAAAATGTTGCCTTGTTGCAAATTTGTGAATTGACAAGGGTGGGGGGATAATGGCAGGCAGCGTTTTCTATGAGTAAAGATGAGATCCTCTTTGTTGATCTGCGCCAGACAATGTGATGGGCGTAACACAATGGAAAGCAAACATGAGGCCAACAATGAAAAATGACCCTGAAACGTTGACAATCCGTCCCCCTGAGGCCGACGACGGGAGCGCCATCGCCCACCTGTTCACCCAATTGGGGTATCCTGCCGAAGGTGCTGACGTGACGGCGCGCCTGTTGGCGCCGGATCCCGCGAGCGTTGTGCTGCTCGCATCCCTGGCCGACAAGGTGGTCGGCGTGCTGGTGTGGCACAAGCTGGCACCGCTGCATGTTGCACCAGCTTGGGGCCTGATCTCGGCGCTGGTTGTCGATGAAGGGGCAAGAGGGGCGGGAGTGGGCGCAGCCTTGCTCAAAGGAGCAGAAGCGATGGCGCGGGCCGCAGGTTGCGCCCAGCTGGAGCTCTCCAGCAGTCTCAAGCGCGAGGCGGCCCACCGTTTTTATCTGGCGCAGGATTATCAGGAGCGGCCGAAACGGTTCGTCAAACTGCTGTGACCTGTTGTTTGCTTCAAAAGAAGGAGTAGGCGTGCTGGGATGGTTCAAATGGCTGGGGGGTCGCCCGCAAATGCCCATGAATGAGGATGAGTTGGCGCTGTGGCGTCAGGCGCTGGCAGCAGTGCCCATCTTGCAAGGGCTCAGCGACACCGAGCAGACAACGCTTATCGGCTTGGGGCAACAGCTACTCAAGCGCAAGACCCTGACCCTGATCGGGGTAGAGCTCAGCCGCCGTCAACAGGCGGTGCTGGCGCTGCAGGCGGCGTTGCCCATCTTGCACCTCGGCCTTGACTGGTATCGCGGCTTTCACGAAGTCATCATTATTCCCGAGCCCGTCACCCGGCGCCAGGAGGTGCAGGATGAGTTCGGGCTGGTGAGCGAGTTTGAAGAGGAGAACGCTGGCGAATCCTGGCCGCAAGGGCCGCTGGTGCTGGCCTGGAGCGAACTGCAGCAGGATGGCGACTGGGACGGCTTTAATCTGGTGATCCACGAGCTGGCTCACAAGCTCGATATGCTGGGTGGTGAGGCGGACGGTGCGCCGCCGTTGCCGAGGCCGATGAGCAGCCAGCTGTGGCAACAGGCCTTTCAGACCGCCTTCGATGCGCTGTGCCAGCAGCTAGATCGGGATGAGGCAACCGCCATCGATCCCTATGCGGCCGAACATCCCGCCGAGTTTTTTGCCGTCAGCTGCGAGTGCTTCTTTACCGATCCGCTGCGGCTGCAGCAGGTCTATCCCGACGTATACCGGCAACTGAGCCAGTGCTTTAGCCAGGATCCCGCGCAGCGTTTTCCCGCGACCCGCTTGCTGGCGGGGGAGGGGGTTGCAGGAGCCCGTGCCATTAATACAGATTACCCACTGTAAAACAGTGAAAAAACACCATTAATATCGGTTTGTTTTTAGCCATATACCCAGAGTTGCTGGACTCTGGGTATATGGTTTTGCGGTACTCTATTTTTGCAAATAATTTATTACACGAAGCCCGCAGGCGGGAGCAGATGAGCGTGGATTTAGTGACTCATCTGAGTTAGTTTGACAGCTATCTAAATATTTACAAGCATGATTAAAATATTCTCTAGACAAAATATGTGGCACCATTAAATTTTGACCTTGATCCATTAGCTCAGAACTAAATGAGTTTGAAGAATTTATTTTGTTTCGACAGTTTTAAAACAATAAATTTGTTTGGGTTTTTCAATATCGATATCTTATCGGAAAGAATTGATATGATGGTCTGTGTTTTTCTCTGTTCCACATATTCAATTAATGCACTAAGAGAATATTCGTCAATAGCCTCTAAATAATCTTGCATGGTAAATTGAATGCTATTTGTCCTTTTTCCCTTCATATACTCGACCATTGCGACATCAAAGGCAAATGCCCCTGCTCGGGGAACTCCATCACCCGTATTCAAATGCTCATTGATAATGGAAAAGGTAACTTCACCACGGTCATTGGCATTAGCTTTAAAAGTATTTTTGTATTTCTTGAATGTTTTGTGAGTAATTCGCTCATAAAAAACATTAAAGGCACTTATGTTGCTATTTAATGTTTCCAGCCCAATATTAATCTCTTTGTTAAGTAATGCTAGACCTGTTTCTTTGTTTGATATATCCTCTAGAATGCTGCTAACCTCTTGAACGACATATGAGACGTTTCCTCTAATTTCCGCAAGCGATTCTATTTCTTTATCTATAAGAATAAACCCACTTAAATGACCATCTTTTGCCAAAAGGCTTACTATTTCTTTTTCTTTTTCCAAATGTTCATCTAGCTTTTGCTTTTTATGCTTCAACTCAAGCTCTAATATTGAAACCTGCTCTTTTACATAGTCAGCTTTTTTTAAAAATATCGAATTATGGAATTGTACAACCTCAGATAATTTTTTTGATATTGTAGGCAAAAATATTTTCGCTTCATTATATATTGATTCAATTGCTGATGAGTCAACATCTGTTATATTGCTTTCATATACAGCAATTGTTTTTTTACTATAAAGTAACTTTGTTTCGATGCTAGTTATTTCTTCTGTTAGTGCTGCACCTATTTCTCTTGATTGGCGAAGTGCTTCAATAGATTTGTTTTGAAAAAATTCGATATTGTAATTCTCTGCCTTCTCTCTAAGATCCTTTATCTCAAGGTCTATTTCGGCTAGTCGCTCTTTAAAATCAAGAAGGTTTTTTCCATTAAGCAGCGCATTTTTTCTATTTTCTAAAATCTGAATATCTTTTTTTAAGAAAAAACTATCCTTCAATTTTTCAAGTTCAGAGAAATCGAATAGATAAGCATATACTAGAATGTAGTCATCATCACGACTATAAATATCAAGAAATTTATATGCGTTATTGACAGTTTTCTTGGATATTCTAAAAAACTTACTTTTTATCATTTTGAATGTTGGCTTTTCTGCATTATGCCCAAAGAGTTGGCTTATAGCAGAAACAAATGCTGATTGAGAGTTTATGCTCTCATCATCAATCGAACTTACATATTTCAGTCTTTTATTAACAAGGGCGCACTTTCTTCTTATTGTGTGAAGGATTGAGCCTAGCTTTATTTTTAACTCGAAGGTTATTCTTCCTGATGTAATATAGGACTCTACCTCAACATTAACTTTGTTATTTTCTGGGTCTTTCCAGATGGATTTCCCATCGGATCCTAAGCAAAAGTTTATTACCCTTAGCGCCGTACTTTTCCCAATCTGGTTACCATTGTCGCCGTCATCAGTTATTATATTTATTCCATCTCTGAAAGGAATGTTTCTAATTAGTTCACCATTATCATAAACATTTAATTCAATCAGTTGCATAATTTTATATCACCGGATTCATCAAGATAAATAGCATCAATTATAAACAGCCAGTCCAACCCATAGATAATATAAGATAGAGATATTGAATTGTGCTTTATTTTGTATTTTTCATATAAGGAAATAGGTGGCAACGCCTCGCTGTCATTATCTAACAAAATCTCTATTATGTTTGCTCCAATAACATAAAGATATTTTTTAGGAGGAGAGGCTTTTGATAAAATCATTGCGGGGCCTCAAGGATTTGGCAGTTTATAAATCCATAGCAAACTATAAGTTCCTGTGCAGCTTCAATTAACTCAATAGGCGCTGATAATGTTGAAGTCGCACTTGACATTATATTTTCTGAAACTAGATTTATGATTTTATCTGCATTGGCGTTAATCAATTCCATTACATCATCTTCTAATGGATTAAAACCATGATCCATCATTAGTTGTCGCTTGACATCTCTATACTTTTTCTTTATTGACCATAAGAATCGCTCTTTTGAACCCGGTTCTTCACTATCAATTGTGTCGATCACCATTTCAATCACAGACATATAGTTACAACACTCTATCAGATTGTATGCATATGCCTTAACTGCATTAAACTTAATTTTTTCCTCTACGCCTGGCATGCCTATATCTAAATCAGATACATCACAAGAGGGGTTATAGACCTCAATGATTCGCACCATAATCGGAGTTAGAAGTGAGGTTACTGCGCGAGTCTGACTCAAGATGTTTTTGTTAACAGTTACACTGCCCGGGCCACTATTAACAACAGCCACGCCATCATCGTCAGCTCTTGCATTGCTTGTCGGAAACATACCCATACCTATTTAATGGTGCGATTGATGTGTACATTTCCACTGCCCGAACTTACAACAGCAATGCCATCACCACTTGCAGTCGCAGAACTGGTAGCCTTATTTTTTCTCAAATAAACTGTAAGCAGTGTTAGCGCAAAAATAAAGGTCAGCACCACCGACAGGATCAAAATGTAAAAAGTCTGGTCTGGAGATAACTTGGAAAATATAGGTAACTTTAACCATTCAAGATAAATCATTAAGAAAACAGCACTTGATATACCAGCTAAACCTGCCCCAGCTTTAAGAATAAGCCCGATCAATGTATCCATACCTACCCCCGAAAAAATCACAAAGAATGTGTTATATCAATAACAGCTGCAGTGCGTCAATTGAATATCATGCACTGTTGTGCGCTAAATCCCATTGTTGTGGCATTTTCATTATGTTTGAACATTGGCCGTACAGTTATTGCAGGAGATCCAAGGAGCGCAGCTGGCGCTGCTTGAGGGCAACTCGTTGCGCTCGCTCAATTCCTCTATCGTGCCCGCAGTGGGTGCCTCTACCATTTTGCGGCGCACCACCTATCCATCAAGGGGGCGCTGCCTTGATGATCTTGTAAGGGCCATACCGATAAGCTGGAGCATTTGTTCCCTGCGCTTGCGGTTAATGCGCTGATATAGCTGTTCTGAAGCGGCTAAAAGAGGTCAATAAGGGGGAAGGGATAACGAGGGGATGCGGCAATATCCAAGGCTTGGGATATTTGACTGTGAGGCGCTAAAGGAAAAAAGTGCGCGCGGGACAATCAGCTTTGCGAAATAGCAAAAAGGCACCCTAGGGTGCCTTTTTTACAATCTGAGTGGCTTGCCTATCAGGCAGCGGCTTTCAGCTGTACGGCGGCTGCTTTCTTGTGATCGCCGATCGGCATCACGGTGCGGCCGAACTGCTCGTTGATCACGGTGGCCATGGCCAGGTAGATGGCGCTGGCGCCACAGATGATGCCTTCGAAACCGGCGATGGTGCCGATCAGGGTGCTGCCGGTGAAGTCACGGGCGGCCAGCAGGAAGAACAGCACGGTCAGGGAGGCGAACACGAACTGCTTGGCGCGCGGGTAGTTGATGGTGCCAACCAGCATGAACAGGGTGAACATGCCCCACATCAGCAGATACCAACCCATGTAGGCGTGCGGAGTGGCTTCGGCCAGACCCATGGTCGGCATGATCAGCAGGAACACCAGGCTCAGCCAGAACAGGCCGTAGGAGGTGAATGCGGTCACACCAAAGGTGTTGCCACGCTTGTACTCCATGATGCCAGCGATGATCTGGGCGATGCCGCCGTAGCACAGGCCCATGGCCAGGATCATGGCGCTGATGGGGAAGAAACCTGCGTTATGGATGTTCAGCAGGATGGTGGTCATACCGAAACCCATCAGACCCAGAGGGGCAGGGTTGGCCAATTTTTCGCTCACGTGGCGTTCTCCAAAAATAGAGGTGGGGGTTAACAAAAGACGCGCGATTTTAGGCAGGCTGTGGCGCGCCCGCAAGGGGGCAAGGGGGGTAAATCGTAAAAAAACTACGTGATTATTTGCATCAGAGGCCAAATGCTCACCAAGGCAGGCTGTTTGGTGAGCAAAAGGTGTCAAAATAGTTGAGGGGTTGTATTTTTATTACGCTTTTGCGCAGTGCGGCGGCGTCACTGATCCAGTGTCAGGATCACTTTGGCTTCCTTGTCCTCTTCCTTGACTTGGCTGTCGAGCACGAACAGCCGCTCCGGTGCGATCCCCTGGCTGTCGACCAGAAACTCCTTGGTATTTTGCGCCCGGCGCATGGCAAGATTACGCAGGGATTTGGCGGTGATGAGCTGCTGATCCCGCAGCAGGATCACCGCCTGGGCCCGCAGTGCTGCGCTCTCTTCATCCAGATGGAGGCGATCGGCCAGATCATCCAGATCTTCGCCAAAGCGCTCTTCATAGGCTTGGGCCAGCGCCTCTTGCAGGGCGGGGTCCTGTTCCAGCTGGTCGAGATCCGCCTGATTGCCGGTGAGCTTGGCCAGTACCCGCTCCAGCTTTTGCCGTTGCAAGATGGGGCGCTCCTCGTTGAAGTTGACCTTGCCGCGAATGTTCATGCTGAGCTTGGGTCTATCCTTGAGGGCCTGCGCCAGCTTGACCAGTTTCTCCTGCTGGGTGGGGGTGAGATCGGGTTCCCCCGGCAGGAAGGGGAGCTCGTCGAGATCTTCGGTGCCATCGGCCAGCGAGGCGAGCAGGGAGAAGGGGGAGGTGATCGCCTTGCTCAGGGTGTTGCCCAGCACATCCCAGAAGATATTGCCGATGCTGAAGTCCGGTTGATCGAGATCCCCCTTCACCTTGAGGTTCATCTGTATCACCCCGTTGGCATCGCTTAGCAGGGCGATGGCCAGCCCCAGCGGCAGATCCTTGGCCTGATCGCTCTTGATCTTCTCGCCCAGTTGCAACTTCTTGATGGTGATGTCGTTATCCCCCTCCAGCCGGTTGCCCTCCAGCTTGTAGTGCAGCTTCATGGAGAGCTGCCCCTTGTCGATGGCATAACCGGCATAGGTGCCCGAGTAGGGGGTGAAGGTGGTGAGCTCCAGATTGTGGAAAGCGACCGCGATGTCGAGGATCGGGTTGGCCACCAGCAGGTTGGTACCGCCGCGAATGGTCACTGGCGCATAGCGATCCACCTTGCCGTTGAAGGCGAGATCGGAGCGTTGCCCCGGAATATTGCTGATATGGCGACTCTGGCCGCCCAGCGAGGCGATATCGGCCACAAAATCCTGACTCAGGCTGCGGTCGGCAAAGCGCAGGTTGCCCTGCTCTGTGCGCAGCTGGTCAATGGTGAAACGAAAGTCGGGAGTCTTGCTGCCTGCCGCCGCTTGAGTACTTTTGGTTGCCGCCGGTTGCGGCAACAGCAGCTGTTGCAGGTTGGTGGTGCCATCTTCGTTGATCTCGATGCGGGCGAAGGGCTTGTTCAGGGCAATGTCCTTGATCCGCATCTGCTGGCTGATGCCGTCGTACGTCAGACCGGTGAGAGCCAGGGTGTTGAACTCCAGCAGCCGCTGATTGTCTGCCCGATCGACTACTTTGAGCCCGTTGACATCGAGCCCCCCTTGCAGGGTCAGCTTGCTCAGATCTCCTTGGGCGGTGGTGGCGAGATCAAGGCGGGTCTTGCTGCTCAGCAGCCCGTTTTGCACCTTAATGCGTACCAGATCGGCCAGATAGGGCTGTGCCAGTGTCAGGGGCAGCCCCTGCTGGTTGATGTCGCCGCTTAAGGTGAAAGGAGTCAGGGTCAGTTGGCCATCAAAGGCGAGGGAGCTGCTCTGGTTGAACTGGGTGGCCAGAGTCAGTTTGCTCGGTTGCTCCCCCTTGCTGCCCAGTGGCCCTAGCGCCAGCTTGAGGCCGGAGAGCTGGCGTGCCTGCGGTTTGCCGCTGCTCGATTCGGTGAGAGTGAGATCGCCCTTGTCGATAACGATCTGCTTGATCTGCCACTGCCAGGGTTTGTCTGCCGTGTTTTTCTTGCCGTTACTGGCTGTCTTTGCTTGTTGTGTCGACTTGGGCGCCGCATTGTTGGCCACCTCGTTTGCGGTGTTGGCTTCTTTGACGGGCTTAGCCGGAGCCTGTTCAATCAGCAAGTCAGCCAGATCCAGCTCCTGCTGTGGGTTGAGGGTGGCCTTGAGCAGGGGTTGTTGCAGAGTGACCTTGCCGATCTGGAGCGACTGTTTCTGGCCATCTACAGCCAGATCGCTAAGGGCCAGCTGGCCGAAGCGGGCAAATTCGTCGCCCTTGTGTTTTTTAAGCTGCCAGTTGTCCAGCGTCAGCTTGCCTTTGGACAATTGCCACAGTACCCCTTGCTTGCCCTCTTTAAGCTGGTACTCCACCTCTGCATTGGCGTGGCCCTTGGCCAGATCCAGCTTGAGATAGGGTGCCCAGAGCGGGGCGAAGGGTTTCAGGTCGACCTGCTTGAGGCTCACCTTACCCTGACCCATGCCGCTCATCACATCGAGCTTGCCGTGAGCGGCGAGGCTGCTTTTGCCGTTGATGGCGGTGCTCAGCTGATAGGCGGTCGGATGGTTTGCCTCGGTGCGCAGGTTATCGAGCTTGAGGGTCACTTTTTCCAGATTGAGGGGCGGCAACCAGCCGGGTTCGCTCTCCTTGCGTTGATCCTGATAGCGCACATGGCCGTCAGTGACCGCGATGCTGGCGATGTCGACCAGTAGCGGGGCGCTGGCTGTCTCGGGCTCGGAGGAGGGGGCAGGGGCGAGCAGGGTGGCTAGCGCATCGGTCAGATTGAGTCGAACATCCCCTTTTTTGTCTGTCAGCCGTTGCAGCAGCACCACGGGTTTGGTCAGGGTGACGGCGGAAAGCACGACCCCTTTCTGCTGCCAGCTGGCTTGCAGGTTTGGGGTGATAAAGAGTTGCTCAAAACGGATGATAGGCTGCTGTTTGGCATCGAGCAGGGCAGTTGCGCCGAGGGTGAGAGAAGGGTTGCGCAGCCCTACGTCAATCTCCCCCAGCGTCAGTTGCAGGCCATAGTGCTCGGCCAGCCAGCCGGGCAGATAGCGCTGGATCAGACGGGGGGTTTGCCACAGCAGCAGGGTGATCAGGATAAGAAGCAGCAGGAAAGCGTAGGCAAGGTAGCGCAGCAAGCGGAGCTTGGGGGACGCGGGCTCGGTGGTGTTCATTTGGTGCACTCCCATTTGGTTCCCGCCATGGTACAGAAAAGCTGGATAGTAATCATGGGGTTGCGTGCTGTTGTACGCCGTACTTTGTCCAAAGGCGCTCCAGTTCCCCCTTTTGTTGCAGCGCTGCCAGCCACTGTTCCAGCTGGGCAGGGGTAATCGGGGCCTCAGGGTGAAGGATGGCGCGGTGTTGATACTGTTGATCCCATTTCTGCGAGATCAGCAGCTGGTCGGCGGTGTCGGGGTGGGCCAGCAGATACTGGTTAAGGTAGGAAACGTTGAGAATGGCTACCTCGCCGCGCCCTTTGAGTAGCGCTTGCAGAGCGCTGATGTTGTCCTTGACCAAGGTGATATTGAGCTTGCGCTGCAGGTAGAGAGGATCGGCATTGAACTGGCCGACGCCGTAGTGGTAGCCGGTCACCCCGATAAGATGATGCCGAGAGGGGTCATCGAAAAAGCGCTGATCTCGGCCCGTTTTGTTCAGGGCCACATAGACCTCACCACCACCGAGAAAGGGGGCTGTCATTTTGAATTTATCTGTGTCCCAGCCCCACTTGGTGTCTTCAAAAAGCATCAGCGAGAAACGGCCCAGATCGAGCGCCTTGTAACGGTTGGCGGCCGATGTGGGAACAAACACGAATCTTACCTCTTGCTGGATCTCGTTTAGCTTGGCGATGAGGTCCAGCGTCAGCCCTTCATAGCGGGAATCGGAGAGTTTGACCACGAAGGGGGCATAGGGGTATCCGCCAACCTTGATGAGGGGATGGCTCCAGCCAGAGAGGCTGAACAAGAGCAAAAACCAGCACCAATATCTCATGGGATCCCCAGGGCAATAGCTTGCTCCCAGATTCGGTTAATCTGCGCCAGTTTTCAAGCTGTTAAGGGAATTAACACAGCGCTGTTCGGCGGCTTCCAGCTCGGCCATCACCATCTGGATATCCTCTAGCTGCTGGCGCAGCACGCCGCGTTTTGCCTCGATCAGCTGGATCATGGAGTGAAGCTGGGTTTTGCTCGATTTGTCGGTGTCGTACATATCGAACAGCTCGCGGATCTCGGCCAGGCTAAACCCCAGCCGTTTGCCGCGCAGGGTCAATTTGAGCCGGATCTTGTCTCGATGGCTGTAGATGCGGGTTTGCCCCTCCCGTAGCGGGGTGAGCAGCCCCTCATCCTCGTAGTAGCGGATGGTGCGCGGCGTGACATCGAATTCGTGGGCCAGCTCCGAAATGCTGTAGGTGATCTCCTTGCCGGGCAGGGAACGGGACATGGTCATGACTCCTGTTGCTGGGCGTGTGGCTGGCAGAGGCGGGCACGCAGCCGCTCGGCATTGGCGTGCAGGGCCTGACCGAC
>NZ_CAWLMI010000021.1:0-36152 GCF_963862045.1 Aeromonas sp. 159
GGCGCGCGGCCGGGGCAAACCTTATCGGCGGTTGCTGCGGTATCGGTCCCGAGCATATTCAGGCGCTGAGCAGCCGGTTGCGCTAAGGAGCATCCATGAAAGAGAGCAAGATTGGGCTCTGGTCACTCACCGCGCTGGTGTTCAGCTCCATGGTGGGGGCGGGGATTTTCAGCCTGCCCCAGAACATGGCCGAGGTGGCAGGCGCCCGCGCCGTGCTGATCGGCTGGGGCGTGACGGGTGTGGGCATCCTGGCGCTCGCCATGAGTTTTCTCTATCTGTCGCGGTTAAGGCCGGATCTCGACGGCGGTATCTACAGCTACGCCCGCGCCGGTTTTGGCGAGCTGGTGGGATTCTTCTCCGCCTGGGGTTATTGGCTCTGCGCCACCATCGGCGTGGTGGGCTATCTGGTGATCGCCTTTGCCGCGCTGGGCAGCTTTGTCGACACCCCCGAGCAGATCTGGTTTGGCGAGGGAAACACTCTGGCGGCGTTTGTCGGTGAGTCTTGCATCCTCTGGGCTGTGCACCTGCTGGTGGCCCGCGGCGTGCAGCAGGCGGCGCTGTTCAATTTGGTGGCGACCCTGGCCAAGAGCCTGCCGCTGCTGCTGTTTATTCTGTTTGCCTGCTACTTGTTCGATCCGGTCACCTTCGCGGCGGATCAGCAGGGCAGTAGCCTGGCTGTGCCGGTTTCCGAGCAGGTGCGCAATACCATGCTGATCACTCTCTGGGTCTTCACCGGTATCGAGGGGGCTGCGGTGCTGTCGGCCCGCGCCCGAAACCGGCGGGATGTGGGCACGGCCACCGTACTGGGGGTCGTGTTGGCACTGCTGCTCTATGTGCTTATCTCGGTGCTGGCGCTCGGAATATTGAGTCGACCCGAGCTGGCGGCGCTGCCCAACCCCTCCATGGCAGGGCTGATGGCCCAGATGACCGGCTCCTGGGGCAAACTGCTCATCAGCGTCGGCCTGATCGTCTCGGTGCTTGCCTCCTACGTGAGCTGGACCCTTTTCTCGGCCGAGGTGCCCTTCAGCGCGGCCCGACACGGTGCGTTTCCCGCCATCTTCCGGCGCCAGAACCGCAACGGGACGCCTATCGCATCGCTGTGGCTCACCAGCCTGACGGTGCAGACTTGCCTGCTGCTGGTGTGGCTGCTCGGCAAGGGCTACACCAGCCTGCTGCTTATCTCCACCTCGATGATTTTGGTGCCCTACCTGCTGATCGGGCTGTTCTTGCTCAAGCTCTCGTTCAGCAAGAAGGGTGAGGGCGGGCAGGGCCGCGGTCTGATGCGGGCGGTGGCGCTGGTGTCGAGCGGTTACGGCTTCTGGCTGCTCTATGCCGCCGGGGTGGAGTATCTGCTGCTGTCGTTGTTGCTCTACGGGCCGGGCTTGCTGCTGTTTCTCTACAGCCGCCGTCAGCTGGGCGCAGATCTTTGCCTGAGTGGTCGCGAGCGGCTGTTGGCCGGAGTGACCTTGCTGAGCCTGATCCCCGCCGTCTGGTCGTTTGCCCATCTCTGATATCGAAGATGTGACTGACCATAAAAGAGAGCGCCACAGTGGCGCTCTCTTGTTATCAGGGACTTGCTATCCGGGAGTTGCTGTTCGGGGCGAAGGCCTAGCGGCTGGCAGGCCCGGCCGGTTTGCCAAACAGCACCGCGAGTTTTTGTCGCCAGGGCAGGCCACGGGCGTCACGCAGCATGTCGCGCCACTCATGGAAGGTGAGGGTGAGGGGGTTGAAGCTGTGGATCGGCTTGGTGATGCCAAAGCGACACGGCTCGGCCGGGTCCTCCTCGACAAAGGTGCCAAACAGCCGATCCCAGATGATCAGCACCCCGGCGAAGTTGCGGTCTATGTACTTGGCATTGCTGGCGTGGTGCACCCTGTGGTGGGAGGGGGTGTTGAAGATCCACTCAAGCCAGCCGAGCTTGCCCACCACCTGGGTGTGGACGAAAAACTGGAAGCCCAGACTCAATAGCACGGTGGCGACCACTGCCTCGGGCGGGAAGCCGATGACAATCATCGGGATCCAGAACAGCCACATGCCGGAGATGGGATACATCAGGCTCTGGCGAAAAGCGGTGGAGAGGTTGAGCCGCTCCGAGCTGTGGTGCACCACATGGGAGGCCCACAGCCAGCGAACATGGTGACTGGTGAAGTGGAACAGCCAGTAACAGAGATCCTGCAACAGGAACAGCAGTAGCACACTCCAGAGATTCAGCTCGATATCGAACAGTCGCCAGCCCCAGAGGGTGTCATACAGATAAGCAATGGCGATGGCCGCCAGCGCATCGCCCCCCTGGTGCATCAGGGCCAGCGCGGCGTTGGCGAACAGATCCCGCCACTGGTAGGTGGCGGTGGGAAAGGCCGCGCCATGTTTGCGCAGGTAGAGCATCTCCCAGCCGACAAAGGCCAGAAAAACCGGGGAGAGGTAGAGCAAAAGCAGTTGCACATCCATATGCGGCCATCCATTCAGAGCAATTGCTCTCCAGCATAAAGGATGGCTTTAATATTTCATTAACATTTTTCTGCCAACGAAGAGATGGCATGAAATATGGCGCGCCAGCAGAGGAAGGCGCGGCAGATGGCTATGCTTGATGCAGGCTTTTTCAGGAGGTGCTGGTTTATGCGCGTCTGGTGTTGCTTGTTGCTGGGGTTGTGCATGATGGCGCACGCCAAGACCCGGGTCGAGATCCTGGCGGATGCCGCCTATCCCCCCTACTCCTGGCAGGAGGGGGAGGAGGTCAGGGGGATCTATGCTGACATCATCCGCGAGGTGACCTCTGCCATGCCTGACTATGAGGTGGTGCTCAAGCCCATGCCGTGGCGGCGCGGTCTGAGCATGGTGGAACAGGGGACAGCCTTCGCTATTTTTCCACCTTACTACATGCCCGATACCCGCCCTTATATGTGGCCCTACTCCCAGCCGATGCTGGATGAAGAGCTGGTGGTGATGTGCGGCGCCAGTGTGGCGGCCAATACCCCGCAGGCCAGGTTTCCGCTCGACTATCATGGTTTACGCTTTGGTATGAACGCCGGTTTTGCCGTCGGCGGCGATGCCTTTTGGCAGGCGGTAAAAGAGAAGCAGATCGACGTGGAGGAGGTGAAAAGCAATCGGGAGAACCTGCTCAAGATTGTCCGCGGCCGGGTCGATTGCACCATCAATGATCGCCTCTCCCTGCTCTATGAGTTGCTCAACATGATAAAGGCCGATCAGCTGGCGGTGGCCGATATGTCCCTGCTCAAACAGGGGCCGGTGCTCAGCAAGGAGCAGGGGTTTCTCGGCTACAGCCGCAAGGGGGAGTACCCCTACAAACAGGCCTTTATCGACCAGTTTGACAAGGAGCTCTATCAGCTCAAAAAACGTGACGGGGTGAAAGTGATCGTGGAGCGCTATCTGGGAAAGTCCCCGCGCTGAGCCGATGAGATGGGCACTCGGGTTCAGCTGGGTTAAGCCTGCTCAGCGTGACACACAAGCAGAGGGACCTTGCGGTCCCTCTTCGTTTATCCAGCAGAGCATGTTGGCTACAGCACCTGACTCAGGAACTGGCGCAGACGCGGGGAGGGGGGATTGTCGAAGAAATCGGCGGGTTTTTCATCTACCAGCAGTTCGCCACTCTCCATAAATAGCACCCGATCCGCCACCTCGCGGGCAAAGCCCATCTCATGGGTCACCACCACCATGGTCATCCCTTCGCGGGCCAGCCCCTTCATCACATCCAGCACTTCCCCCACCATTTCGGGGTCGAGCGCACTGGTGGGCTCGTCAAACAGCATGATGCGTGGCTGCATGGCGAGCGCCCGGGCAATGGCTACCCGCTGTTGCTGACCACCGGAGAGCTGGGAGGGATAGCTGGCTGCTTTCACCGACAGCCCCACTTTCAGCAGCAGCGCCTTGGCTCTGTCTTCGGCCTCACGGCGCGACAGTCCCCGCACCTTTTGCGGGGCTAGGCAGATGTTCTCCAGCACCGTCAGGTGGGGAAAGAGGTTGAAGGACTGGAACACCATACCCACCTCTTCCCGCAGCTTGTTGACATCGCCCGGCTGGGTGAGGCAGATGCCGTCCACCACGATGTTGCCGTCGTTGATGGTCTCCAGCTGGTTGAGGGTGCGCAGGAAGGTGGATTTGCCGGAGCCGCTGGGGCCGACGATCACCACCACTTCCCCTTCGGCGACCTGGGTGCTGACGTTTTTCAGGGCGTGCACTTCGCTGCCGTAGAACTTCTCAACGCCGGTCGCTTTGATGATGGGATCAGTTGCTGCGCGCATATTTTGCCTCCAGAAAACGAACCGGGAAGGCGAAGGGGGTGCCGGTGATGGCTGCACTTCTCGATGCCTGTTGCACCTTGATGATGGGATCAGTTACTGCGTGCATATTTCACCTCCAGAAAACGAACCGGGAAGGCGAAGAGGGTGTCGGTGATGGCTGCACTTCTCGACGCCTGTTGCACCTTGATGATGGGGTCAGTTGCTGCGTGCATATTTCACCTCAAGACGGCGTACCAGGAAAGAGAGGGTGCCGGTCAGCACCAGATAGAGCAGGGCGACGGTAAACCACACCTCGAACGGACTGAAGGTGGAGCTCACCACCTCGCGCCCCGCCTTGGTCAGATCGGTGATGGAGATGACCGAGACCAGCGAGGAGTCCTTGATGAGGTTGATGAATTGGCCTGCCAGCGGTGGCAGCACCCGCTTGAACGCCTGCGGCAGGATGACGTAGCGCATGGTCTGGGCAGAGGTCATGCCCAGGCTGCGGCCCGCCTCCATCTGCCCCTTGTGAATGGAGCTGATGCCGGCGCGGACGATCTCCGCCACATAGGCACCGGTAAAGACCGCCAGCGCGGCGACCCCGGCGGTGAAGCGATCGAGGTTCAGCACGGTGCCGATAAAGAAGTAGACGATGAAGATCTGAACCAGCAGCGGCGTGCCGCGGATGAGCTCAACGTAGGTGACCGCCAGATTGCGCAGGGCGGGATTGGGGGAGAGACGCGCCAGCCCGGCCAGGGTACCGAGCAGGATGGCGAAGATGCCCGCCACCAGCGAGAGCTTGACGGTGACCCAGACGCCCCAGGCGATGGGGCCGGCGGTCCAGCTCAGTTGGGTGTCGAGGGTATCGCCACGAAAAACGGTATCCCCTTCGGCGACTTGTACGCCGGTACTGGCGATGGCTTGCCGCACATTGGGATCGAGATCGTCTTGCAGGAACAGCTTGCCCTTCTCGGCCTCGCTGGTGCCCGCCATCACGGTGCCGTCAAATTCGGCGAGATTCTTCTGTTCGGCCTGATAGGCGATGTATTGGGGAATGCGTTCCCAGCGCCAGGTGTAATCCACTGACTGGACAGCCTTGTAGATGCCGAATACGGCAACCAGCAGCATCAGCAGGAAAACCCCATGCCAGAGCAGCTGATTGGGTTGTTTTTCCATCTGTCTTGTCGGTTTGGGTGTGTGCACAGTCACAACCTCTTCTCGTTATTGTGTGGGGAGCTGCGTGGTGCAGGGGCGGCATGTGCCGCCCCCCGGAGGTTATTTGAGCTGATTCAGCCAGGCGTTGGATTCGAACCACTTCTTGTAGAGACGGTCGTAGCTGCCATCGCCCTTGATCTGGCGCAGGTAGTTGTTGAACCAGTTGAGGGTGTCCTGATCCCCTTTGCGGATGGCCCAGGCCAGCGGCTCGAAGGTGAATGGCTTGTCGAGGTGCACCACGGCGCCCTGATTCTGGGAGGCGAAAATAGCGTTGTAGGGCAGGTCATAGACGAACGCATCGACCTTGCCGTTGATCACTTCCAGCTTGGCGTCATCCTGAGTTTCAAACTGCAGCAGGGTGGCTTTGGGGATCAGGCGCTTGACTGCCTGCTCGCCGGTGGTGCCGAGCTTGACCGCGATCTTGTATTTCGGGTCGTTGAGGTCGGTGAAGGATTTGATTTCGCTCGCCTTCTCTTTGCGCAGGACTATGGTCTGGCCGACCACGATGTAAGGATCGGCGAAGTTGACCCGCAGGTTGCGCTGGGGAGTGACGGTCATGCCGCCCATGATGACGTCGAACTTGTTGGTCAGCAGCGCCGGAATGATGCCATCCCAGGCGGTGTTGACGAATTCGACCTTCACGCCCATCTCTTTGGCGACCATCTTGGCGAGATCCACGTCAAAGCCGATGTACTGGCCCTGCTTGTTGGTCATCTCGAAGGGTTGATAGCCGGCGTCGAAGCCGACTCGCAGCACGCCGCGTTCGAGCACGGCATCCAGGGTGGAGGTGGGGGCAGGTGTCGGGGCCGCCGTGGCGATCCCGCAAAACAGCAGGGTAGAAAGAATCAGTTTTTTGATCATAAGTGACGTCTCTGTCGGTGGTGTGTTCGGCCTTGAACCTGATCCCGTGCGACTCCGTGGCACAAGAGACTGCTGCATCCGGCAACAGGCAAGACAGGATGAATGTCTTGAGCGGGACAAAAGCCCCATATGAGATGCTATGAATAGTGGTTGAGTGAAAAATGTACCAAAAACAGATTGTGTCAGAAGACTCAACAGGTTAGAGACATTTATTGCTCATGGCTTCATTCATAAAATCACACGAAAACAACATATCTATCTAATTGAGTGGGTTCAAGCCCAAATTATCCCCAAGACATTTTGTTACAAAGTCAGGGCGCCGCTTGCGGCTCTTATTGAGTTATTGGGCTCCGTAAGAGGCTTTTTATGGGGTTGATACGAATACGCATTGGTGGGATATCACACGCATGGCTCTGTTTGTCAGCAAACGAACGGCTTTATTGTGAAAACCATCAAGTCGCACTGGGTCTTGGCAAACGCTTCTCATATACTCAGTTACCCTCTCTGCATGGCTTTGGTATGGACGCCTCACTGCTGCTTAAGCTGGATATTTTTACCTTGATGATCATGGCCTTGTGTGGCTATTGTCTCGGTTTCCTCACTCTCACCATCATTCGCGTTACCCACAACGATATTCCCGGCGTCGGAGTCTGGTGGTGGTCCAGTCTGTTTGCCATGCTGGGTCAGGCGGGGTTTGCCAGTCTGCTGCTGACACCCACCCCCTATGGCTCCTGGGTGGGCAATGTGTTCCTGATTTTTCATGTGTCGTTGCTGCTGGTCGCCCAACGCTGTTTCTTCCGTCAATCGCCGGGCTGGCCTGTCTGCTGGGGATTCATCCTGCTGTTTGCCGCCATCATGACCTGGTCGGTCGCCATCGATGGCCGGATTGCGGTGCGGGTGATGATCAGCAGCGCCACTTTCCTCATGCTCAGTTCGCTCATCATCTGGCAGCTCTGGCGTCACGGTCGACCCGATTATCAGGTGGCGGTCTGGGTGCTGATTGGCCTAAATCTGGTGCTGATCGCCATGACCCTGATGCGGATGTTTACCGTGTGGGGCGAGGTGATCGAAAGCCCGTTCCAGCGTCAGCTGTTCAACGTGTTGCCCTATGTCTCCATGCTGGTGGGTAGCTCCATGCTCACCTTCGGGGTGCTGCTGCTCTGCAACCAGCACCGTGCGCTGGAGCTGCGCTATCAGGCCAGTCATGACCCGCTGACCGGCTTGTTCAATCGCCGTGGTTTTATGGAGCGTCTGGCCCGGGGACGCCCTGCACAGCAGGGGGCGCTGGCGGTGCTCGATCTGGATGACTTCAAGCAGATCAACGATCGGCATGGCCATGAGGTGGGGGATCGGGTGCTGGAGCGGGTCGGGTTGGCACTGCGCGAGCTGGAGGGAGTATTGGCCAGTCGCTTTGGGGGCGAGGAGTTTGTGCTGTTGTTTCGCCATGCCACCGCAGAGGAGGCGATTGCCCGTTGTCAGTCACTGCGGGTTCAGCTTGCGGCCTGCGAGGTAGAGGGGATCCATATCACCGTCAGCATGGGTATTGCTCACTGGCAGGGTGAGTGGCACTTTGACAGCCTGTTCAGCCGTGCGGATGACGCTCTCTATCGGGCCAAGCGGGAAGGAAAGAACCGGGTCTGTCAGGCTGCCTGATGCCGGAATAGGTTCAGGAATAACAGCAGGGCGCGGTGATCCGCGCCCTGTTTGTTTCTGCTTGCCGGATATAGCTCGTCAGCTGCCGTCCATTACTCTGACGGAGCTTGAGCTGTTCTCGGTGCCTGCGCCTTGAGGAAGGGGAGCAGCAGCAGGGCCGAGACGCCCGCCGCCACCGAGATCACCACGAAGAAGCCGTTCCAGTGCCAGATCTCCATCACCTTGGCCAGCGGATAGCCCGACAGCGCCGCCCCCATGTAGGCAAAGAGACCGACAAAGCCGGTGGCCGCTCCCGCCGAGTTTTTGTGGGAGCACTCCGCTGCCGCCATGCCGATCAGCATCTGGGGGCCAAACACGAAGAAGCCGATGGTGAAGAAGCAGGCTGCCTGCATCACATAGCTGAAGAAGGGCATCAGCCAGAGCGATCCCACCGCCAGCAGGATCCCCACCGCAAAGATGAGGTTCATCGGGCCACGGTTGCCGTTGAACAGCTTGTCCGATCCCCAGCCCGCCACCAGGGCGCCGATAAAGCCCCCCACCTCGAACATGGAGATGGCCGAGTTGGCGCTCATCAGATTGAAGCCGCGCTGCTCGGTCATGTAGAGGTTGCCCCAGTCATTGATGGCGGTGCGTACCACATAGACCAACACGTAGCAGCAGGCGAGCAGCCAGATATAGGGGTTGCCCAGCACATATTTGCGCAGGATCTGGCGGTGGGAGAGCCCCGCATCCTGGGTCTGCTGGGCCAGCTCCATCGCATCCTTACGCCACTCGCCCACCGATGGCAACCCCATGGCGCTCGGGGTATCCCGCAGTCGCCAGCAGAGGAACAATCCCGCGATGATGGCGATAAGGCCGGGCGCTATCATGCCGTAGCGCCAGCCATGCTGCAGGGCGATGGTGCTGACGATAAGGGGGATGAGCGCCCCGCCGACGTTGTGAGCTGTGTTCCAGGCCGACCACCAGACCCCGCGCTCGGTGCGCGAATACCAGCTGGTGAGCAGCTTGGAGCAAGGGGGCCAGCCCCAGCCCTGGAAGAAGGCGTTGGCGACCCAAAGGGCGGCAAACATCCAGAGTGCCGACGAGAGGCCGAACAGGATATTGATAACGCCGGTGGCCATCAGTCCGACACCCATAAAGTAGCGCGGGTTGGCGCGGTCACTGATGATGCCGGAGAAGAACTTGGAGCAGCCGTAGGTGATGTAGAACAGAGTCCAGAGCATGCCGATATCGGACTTGTCCAGCATGCCGCTCGCCAGCATGTCCGGCATGGCGAAGTTGAAGCTCTTGCGGGTGAAGTAGAAGACCGCATAGCCCAGATACATGGTCAGCAGCAGGTGCACCCGCCAGTGGCGATAGGTGGCATCGATCTCGGCCTGATCCCGGATAAGGGGCCGGGGCGGCGCACTTCTCATAAAACTCAGCACAGGCAGGCCCTCTGGTGGTGATTAGCCATGACTCTCTTCCCGTCTGCGACTGGGCAGGTTGACCGTCAGCTGGGTGCCGTGGATGCAGGAGAGTTGCAGACTACCCCCGAGCGCCTGTACCCGCTCGCGAATGCCAAGCAGGCCATAGCCCTGTTGCGGGCGGCTTTCCGGCAAACCGCGGCCATCATCTTCCAGAACCAGTTGCAACTGCTCGCCGCTGGCCCGGGCGCGAATGGTGACCGAGTGGGCGTTGGCATGTTTGACCACGTTGTTGAGCCCCTCCTGACAGACCCGAAACAGGGTGACCCGCTGGGCATCAGAGAGATCCCCATCTGCCAGCTGCCACTCCAGACGGGTGACGATGCCGTGACGTTCCAGCTCCAGTTCTCTGAGCAGTGCCCGTACCGCCTGTTCAAGAGTCATGTCGTCGAGTTGGCGCGGGCGCAGCCGCCCGAGCAGGCCGCGCACCGCGTCGTAGATCCCGAGCGACAGTGTGTCGATCAGGGCGCTGCTCTGGCCCACACCGGCATTGTCGGGAGCGAGGCGGCGCACGATCCCTGCCTGGGTACGAATGGCGGTGATGGTCTGGCCGATATCGTCGTGCAGCTCGCGCGCTACCTCCTTGCGGATGCTCTCCTCGGTCTCCAGCAGCCGCTCGGTGAGCTGGCGATTGTGGGCGAGCTGGCGGGTTAGCGCCTGATTGAGTTCGCGCTGGCGCTGGATCCCGGCGCCGAGCAGCAGGCCGGTGAGGCTCTGAGCCAGCAGGGAGAGCAGCAGATCGAGGGGGTGGTCATGCCAGGCCTGACTGGCCAGCAGGGCGATGGTGTTCATCAGGGTGGCGAGCAGCGCCCCCTGCCAGCCGTAGCGCCACGCCATGGCGATGATGGGGATGGCGAGACAAAACGGGGTGAAGCGCACCAGCGAGTTGGGCAATCCCAGTTGCAGCCAGAGGCTCAATACGAACAGCAGCAGATACCAGACGAGATGGCGAAAGCGCCACTCTACCGGCTGATCCACCAGCGCAGGTCCCAGCGGCACCCAGGTGGCACGAGTGAGGTAGTGCCAGATCAGCATGCAGGTGGAGGTCAGCGTCAGACCGCCGGTCAGGCTGAGCAGCAGGGCCGAGAGGCCATCTTCCCCGGCCAGATGCCAGAGCAGGGCTTGCAGCAGCGCCGCCGCCGTGACGGTGGCGAGCAGCAGCAACAGTTGCTGCCAGTCGTTGCGCACCTGTTGGCGACGGGCAATCAGCAGCGGTAGCAGGGTCAGCAGACTGCCCGCGACCAGCCAAGGCCAGTGGGGCAGCCCCACCTCCAGATTGAGCCAGTAGAGCAGCAGTCCTTCGCACAGCAACAGCGGCGGCCAGTAGTGGCCGGGACTTTGCAGCAGCAACCCGAGGCGCAGGCCGAAGGGGAACAGCAGCACCGCCAGCGCCGGGCCACCCGCCAGATGCAGGCTGATGCTCCAGAGGCAAAACCAGCCAGCGGCAAAGATGAAGCAGGCCGCCAGCGCGATGGCGACATAGCTGGCAAAACGGGAGATCACCAGCTATCCAGCATGCGGTGGGCCAGCTCGACGTTGTTGCTGACCTTGAGCTTGTCCATCAGGTTGGCACGATGGACGTGAACCGTCTTGGGGGAGAGGCCGAGCTGCTCGGCGATGGCTTTCACCTCCAGCCCCTGGGCCAGCAACTGGGCAATCTCCCGCTCCCGATTGGTGAGGGGATCCCGGCTGCTGCTGGCCAGTTTCTGGGCGATGTCCGGCGTCAGATAACACCCCCCCTGGGCGGCGGTACGCACCGCGGCGATCAGCTCGTCCGGACTGCACCGCTTGGAGAGAAATCCCTTGGCGCCGGTCTGCAGCGCCTGCTCGATGAGGGCGGGGCTGTCATGTACCGAGAGCATCACCACGGCCAGACCGGAGGGGAGCTGCTTGAGCAGATCCAGCCCCGATTGGTCGGGCATCGAGATGTCGCAGACGCAGACTCGCGCCCCGCTGCCGGGCAGGCCGGCAAGGGCATCGCTGGCGGAGCCGAATTCGGCGACCACCTGCAGGTCTGGCTCCAGATTGAGCAGTTGGGCAAAACCGGATCGGACGATCTGGTGATCGTCGATGAGGGCAATTTTTATCATGATGTCAGCCTGAAATTCGGTGCGTCATGACCATGACGCGGCCAACAAGATACCTGCCCCCCGAGTCAGGCTCAAGCAGCAGCAGGAAAAGGGGCTAAAAACCGGGGGGCAAGGTGCGCAAAGCTTGATCGGGATCAGCTGGCAAGGGCGAGCAAGCGGGCTGATCAACAGGGGATGACCAGCCCGGGGGACTCAGCGGTGCAGCTCGCCGGCGCGCTCCGGCTGATAGACCACTTCCAGAATTTCGACCTCGATGGTGCGACCGGCCGGGCCCGGCCAGGCGATGCTGTCGCCCACTTTCAGGCCGAGCAGGGCGCTGCCTACCGGCGCCAGTACCGAGATGTTGCTCTCGTCGCCTTTGGCATCGCGCGGGTAGACCAAGGTGAGGCAGAATTCGTTGCCGCTGCTCTGCATCTTGAAGCGAACCTTGCTGTTCATGGTGACCACGTCCGGCGGCATGTCGGCCGGTTCGCGGATCTCGGCGCGGTCCAGCTCCTCTTGCAGGGCCAGATGCTGCGGGTGGTTGCCGAGCAGTTGTTCGATACGGTCCAGATCAAGGCTGGAGATAACCAGATGAGGTTGTTTCATAAGATATTCCTTATCAATAGCGGATAGGCCCATACCGGCGGGTGCAGGTTGGCCATCACGCAAAGTGTTACAAAAATGGATTCAACAGGTTTAATCGATTGAAAATGCCATGCCCCCAAGCGACTCGCGGCCGAAGGAGCGAGGCGGGGGCTCAGCAGGGTGTGAGCAAATGCGAGGAAATAGCGAGTATTTTCATGGGGCTACCATAACCATTCTGGCCGGCCTTGGCAACCGTGATTGAGTGACTACTCAGGAGCCTGATAGTTGTACTGACGGATGATCCGCGCCAGTGTGCCATCATGGCGCATCTCGTCGATTACGGCTTGCCAGCGACGTCCCTCGGTGAAGGGGAACTCCTTGCTGGCGGCGACATAAAATTGGGTACTCATAAGAGTCTCCCCACGTGCCAGCCGGTCGGTTGGCAAATCACCAAGGCGCTGGTTGTAGAGGATGGCGTTCCAGGCGGCCACCCAGGCATCGATACGGCCCCGATGCAATTTCTGGGCATTGAGCTTCTCGGTGGCCACGGTATCACTTTCAAGCTTAAGTCGTTGTCTGAGCAGATGCTGACCGAAGGAGTAGCGCAAGGTGCCGATCTGCAGCGGTGGGAGATCTGTCACTTTGAGGGGAGAAGGATGAAAGCGGCGATCGCTGACGATGACAAAATCGTCATCGAGTATCGGTGTTACCCAGTAGTAGAGGTGTTCCCGTTGAGTGCTGCGTACCGGCGGGATCAGCAGCACATCCTTGCGGTGGATAGCCTGAGTCAGGGCTCTGGCCAGTGGCATCAGCTCGATGGTGAGCGGTTCTTTGAGGCGTCGCGCGGCCTCTTCCATGATCTCGATGGCGACACCGCTTGGTTTGCCGTGAAAGGAGCGAATGACATAGGGGGGTAGCTCGGCCGCCACCAGCACAATAGCCTGGGCACCGGTGTTCACCAGCAACAACAGCAGGGTCAAAAAAGGCAGGCAGAGAGTGCGCATCAAGGTCGTGAGTCAGAGTCGAATGAGCAGAGTGTAACATTCCTGCCTGCGTTGTCGTTGGGCTCGCTGAGGGGTTGGGATCTCAGTCGAAGAAATCCCGCAGATCGCGCGCTTCGTAATCAGCGAGTTGCTGCCAGGGGAGCTGAGCAGGCAGCTTGCGCAGGGTCACCTCCATCCGGTAGCTGCGATAGCCATCGAGACTGGCCGATTCGACCACCAGCGGGATCTGCCACTGACTCGACCAGAGAATGCGGGTTCGTTGCTGCCCTTCGCGCTTTTCATACCAGCGGGCCTGCTCGGGGGCGGCCTCATCCAGCGGTGTCATCCCCTCGATCAGCGCCGGGTTGACGAGATGGCGGATCCGCGGCCAGTCGGGTTTGAAGGCCACCTGGCCATACTCTTCCACCGGTACTTCAACCAGCTGGTTGTGCCAGCTGTCGGCATAGCGCAGCTGAAGTTCACCCTCATCACTGCGACTGACCCAGCGGGCCGCCATCTGGTGGGTAAAGTGCTTGTGGCCGGGCGTGGCGTCGTGAGTGGCGTGATAGGCACGGGCAAGGGGGAGGGGAATGAGCCGCTGGCTCCACACCTGATTGCCCACGCGCAGCCACTTCTCTTGCCAGACACTCTCTCTGGCGATGCCATCGCTGCCGGTGTTCCGGTCGTGATAGCTGATCCGGGCGGCGAGATCCGGGGGCGTGTCGTCAGCATGCAGGGGGAAGGCGAGGGTGCTGCCAAGCAGCCATAACGAAAGCAAAAGTCGCATCATCATCTGTCGCTCGAAAGAACCGGGGCCCGGGCCGCTGAGTCAATTGCTCAGATGCACCCGGGCCCCTGCTGCTTACAGGCCGAGCGCCTCCCGCAGTTTGCCAAACACCTTGGTGTTATCCAGTGTGCCTTTGAAGCGGTTGCTGCCGGCGCCATCGGCAAACAGCATCACATCGCCGCCGCCGTGGGTTTCCGATGTCAGTTTGACACCGGTCTCCTGCAGATAGTCATTGGCCATCACCTGATCGCTGGTGAGGACGGGGCGTACATCGGGGCGGTTGGGGCCGTTACCGAACACCAGGGTGGTGAAGGGCTTGCCATCCGCATCGTTCTGGGTCGAGCCATCGCCATTTTTCACCAGATCCAGCACCGGATTGCCCTTGGCGGAGTAGCCGTTAATGGTCATGGTGTGGTCATGGTCGGCGGTGACCACGATCAGGGTATTGTTGAGATCCACTTTACCCAGCGCCGTCTTGACCGCCTCATCCAGCGCCACCGCGTCGGTGAGCGAGCGCTTGGCATTTGTGCCGTGCAGGGCGTGATCGATACGGCCACCCTCTACCATCAGGAAGTAACCCTGACTGTTCTTGCTCAGCAGGTCGATCGCCTTGGCGGTCATTTCGGAGAGGGACGGCTGGGTATTGGCAGCCCCCTTGGCGACCCGATCCAGCTCGTAGTCGAGGTGGGATTTGCTGCTGAACAGACCGAGCACCTTGCCACTGGTGACCTTGGCCAGTTCACTTTGGGTGGTGACATAGCTGTATCCCTGTGCCTTCATCTCCGCGGTCAGGTCGCGGTTGTCATTGCGACCGCCCTTGTTGCTGGCGCTGTAGGGAGTCCAGTGGTTGGCGCCACCGCCCATCAGCACATCGACCCCATCCCCAAGCGCCTGGTTGAAACCAGTTCCTCCCGGAACAGCTTGTGCAGCGATGTCATAAGCGGCATCCCGATGGCAGATGTGGGCGTAGGTAGCCGCCGGGGTCGCGTGGGTCAGCTCGGTGGTGGTGACGGCCCCGACCGATTTGCCTGCCGCCTTGGCCAGCTCCAGGATGGTGGGCACCGGCTTGCCGTTATCGCTGCTGCAATTGTTGACTGTTTTGTTGCCATTGACGTCTTTGCCGGGGGCGACGGCTTTGGTGTCGCTGCTCATGGCGATCACCTCGTTGTTCATCTTGACCCCGGTGGTGTAGGCCGCCATGGAGGGGGCCGAGTCGGTGGTCTGGGCATCGTTGGAGAAGGTCTTGATGCGGGCACTGCGCGGCAGTTTCATCATCTCCAGATTGCCCTCTTCTCCCACCTTGAACAGGCGGGTGGCGGTGAGCACGGTAGGCCCCATGCCATCACCGATAAAGAGAATGACGTTTTTGGCATCACCGGCCTGTGCCTGGGAGGTTGCGCCCAGCGCACTGAACAGGGCGGCGCAGACCAGCGTGTGCTTGATGGATGTGTTCATCTGTTTGCTCATGAAAGTGCTCCTTACAGCTTGGCCGCAGCCTTGATCTTGCCGAACACGGCGGTGTTATCGAGTGAGCCATGGAAGCTGTCAGCCCCCTTGCCGATGGCGCCGAGGAAGACATCGGTGCCGCCGTGGGTCTCGTTGCCGATTTCGCCTACCTTGACCACCACTTCCTGGTGGTAGTCATTGGCGGAGACGGTGGCATCGTCGAGCGGGGCGACGCTGCTGCGCGGGCCATCCACCCGGTTGTAGCCGTTGCCAAAACCTATGATGGTGTAGGGCATGCCCTCGCTATCCTTGCTTGGCTCGCCAGTCTCGTAGTTCTTCACCAGCCCGAGTACGCCGGGGTTGTCGGTGGTGGTCTTGCCGGTGCGCTTGGCATAGCCGTTGAGCACGAGCGTGTGGTCGTGATCGGCGGTGACCACGATCAGGGTGTTTTTCAGCTCGGGGTCGCTCTTTTTCACCTCGTCGATAGCAGCCTTGATGGCGTTGTCGAAGGCGATAGTGTCCTGCAGCGCCCGCTTGGCGTTGGTGTCGTGCAGGGCGTGGTCGATGCGACCCCCTTCCACCATCAGGAAGTAACCCTTCTCTTTGCCCTTGAGCTGCTTGATGGCAGCCAGGGTCATCTGGGCCAGTGACGGCTCGCTGGCAGGGCGGTCCAGGTCATATTTCATGTGACTGGAACCAAACAGTCCCAGCAGCGGCTTGCCCGCATCGGCCTTGTTCAGCTCATCCAGATTGCTGGCAAACTGGTAGCCCTTGGCCTGCATTTCGCTGATGAGGTTGCGGCCATCTTCCCGCTTGCCCTTGTCAGCTTTGGGCAGGAAGAAACTGCTGCCGCCACCGAGCACCACATCCAGCCCCTCCTTGAGGGCGCTGTTGTAGCCTTTGCCGCCCGGTACCAGCTGGACGGCGATATCTGCCTCCAGATCCCGGTTGCAGATATGGGCATAGGTAGCCGCCGGGGTGGCGTGGGTCACCCGGGTACTGGTTACCACGCCGGTACCGCGGCCATCGGCTTTGGCCAGCTCCAGCAGGGTGGTCACCGGCTTGCCGGCGCTCTTGCTGCAGTCGCTCTCATAGGTGGCGTCGCCGTCCATGCTGATGACGCCGTTGTTGCTCTTGACCCCGGTCATGTAGGCCGCCATGGAGGGGGCCGAGTCAGTGACCTGGGCATCGTGGGAGAAGGTCTTGATAAAGGCCGTCTCTGGCAGGGTATCGATGGTGAGATCACCCTCTTCGCCGACACCGTAGATGCGGGCTGCCGTCAGGGTGTTGAGGCCCATGCCGTCACCGAGGAAGAAGATGACGTTGGTGGGTTGGGCTGCGGGCTTGGTCGCCACCGTGTCATTGTCTGATTTGCAGCCGGCAGCCAGGGCGGCGCCGATCATCACTGCAAGTCCTGCCATTTTTCTCATTGGGGTTCGCTCCTTGTAAAACCTGAGCGCAGCCTAGAGGGGGCAGATGACACTTTTACTGACTATCGGTGACGGTTGTGTGAAAAAGTGATAAAAATGTTACACTATATCAATATGTTATCTATCAATTGAGCCAGTTGGTCCGGTCGTTTCCGGCAAGGTCGCTCCGCCTCGGCGGTTTGCTGATTTGATGAGGTGATGGTTAGAATGACCTGTCAAAAGAGGCCCGCAGCAGGTAAAATGCGCCCCCTTCGTTCGATGCCCGCGGCAGAGCGCCTGTTGTTTCATGCGCGCGCCAGCAGCCCCCACAGAGAGTAACGGATATGTCCATCAACTGGTTCCCCGGTCACATGCACAAGGCCCGCAAAGAGATTGCCGAGGTCATGCCCCAGGTCGATGTGATCATCGAGATGCTCGATGCCCGCATCCCCTTCTCCAGCGAAAACCCGCTGGTGCCCGAGCTGCGTGGTGATACCCCGGTGATCAAGGTGCTGAACAAGGCGGACCTGGCCGATCCGGCGATCACCGATCTGTGGGTGGCGCACATGGAAAAAGAGAAGGGGATCAAGGCGCTGCCGCTGACGCAACAAGAGCCGGAGAAGATCAAGCAACTGCTGACCCTCTGCCACGAAATGCTGCCGGAGCGCAATTTTGAGCTGCGCGGCGTGCGGGCGATGATCATGGGGATCCCCAACGTGGGCAAGTCCACTCTGATCAATACTCTGGCGGGGCGCATCATCGCCCGTACCGGCAACGAGGCGGGGGTGACCAAGTCCCAGCAGCGGATCAAGCTGGATAACAACGTTATCCTGACCGATACCCCGGGTTTTCTCTGGCCCAAGCTCAACCCGCCCTCCTGCGGTTATCGTCTGGCCATCACCGCGGCCATCAAAGACACTGTGTTCGACTATGCCGATATCGCCATGTTCGCCGCTGACTACTTCATCAAGGCCTATCCGGAGCGGATCAAGGCGCGCTACCAGATTGACGAGTTGCCCGAGACCGAGATCGAGCTGCTGGAGATGATCGCCCGCCAGCGGGCGTTTATGCGCAAAGGGGGGCTGGCCGACCTGCACAAGGCGTCCGAGATCCTGATCAACGAGTTCCGCTCCGGCTTGCTTGGCCGCATCTCGCTGGAGACGCCGGAGATGGTGAGCGTCGAGATTGTCGAAGCCGCCGCAGAAGCCGAGCAAAAAGCCAAAGAGAAGGCCGAGCGGGAAGAGGAGCGTCAGGCTCGCGCCCGTCGCAAGTACGCCCGCAAGCGTCAGAAATAGTTATCCTCAGGCGTCCCGAGCTTGCCTGACTGCGAGCGAGCTAGCGAGCTTGTGTGACCCAGATGACGAAACACGAAGAGGCGACCCCAAGGGTCGCCTCTTCTGTTTTATCTGGTGAAATGCCGCCCACTCTGATGGGGTGTCCGCGCTATAAAGCCATGCCATCAACCAAAACGGTGGCGCGCCGCCTCAAACAGCGACATATGAAGCGGGATCAGCTGTTGCCAGTCGCGGCGATAGCCGCCACCGGGCACAGCGGCGATGGGCAACCCATGCTTGATTGCACAGTCAAATACCATGGCATCGCGCAGGCGAACCCCTTCATCGCTCAAGGAGAGATAACCAAGCTCGTCGGCATGATGCACATCGACGCCTGCCTGATAGAGGATGAGATCCGGCGAATAGAGCCGCAGTGCCAGCGAGAGTGCCTGTTGCAGTGTGGTGAGATAGGCATCGTCCGTCATGCCGCTTGGCAGCGGAAAGTCGAGGTGAGAGGTGGCTTTGTGATGGGGAAAGTTGTGCTCCCCATGGAGGGAGAGGGTGATGATATCGCGCCGTTCGGCGCACAGGGCCGCACTGCCATCCCCCTGATGCACATCGAGATCGACGATCAGCACCTGTTCACAGTGCCCCTCGTCGAGGCAAGCCTGGGCGGCAATCACCAAATCGTTGAACAGACAAAAACCGCTGCCGTGATCCCGATGGGCGTGGTGGTAGCCACCGGAGATCTGCAAGCCGCATCCCTGCTCAAGCGCATAGCGGCTGGCGGCAACGGTGGCACCCACCGAGCGCAAGGTGCGCTCCATCAGCATGGGTGACCAGGGAAAACCGATCTTGCGGATGGCGCGATCTGCCAGCTGGCCGTTCAGGGCCGCCGCGACATAATCGGCATCGTGAATGCGACAGATTTGCTCCCGGGTAGCGGCGGGCGCTTCGCCCAGGGGGTAACCCTGCACCAGCAGGCGTTCAAACAGCCCTTGATACTTGGCCAGCGGGAAGCGATGGCGCTCGGGTAGCGTCAGGGAGGAGTAGAGGGGGTGATAGAAAATGCGCAACGACATGGTGCCATTCTCCCTGGCAAGGTGGCGCTTTCTATATATGAAATCAGCAGATGAATCCATATATGTACTCCCTATATAAAGGGGAAGTGGCAGCGCATGAATCAAGACGCGTCGCGAGTAAGATCGCAAGATATGGAAAAGGGGAGCTTGGCTCCCCTTTCAGTCAATATCTCAGCTCGGTTTATTGCTGCTGGATAACCCAGATCTGGAAGGCTTTGCGGGTTTCCGCATCTGCCTTGTTGTACCAGTTTTGCAACTGGGTCAGCGCTTCCGGATTGCTTTGAGCCTTGCTGGGGGCAACCTGAACCGGTGCGCTGGCGGCAGCCATCACGGCAGCAGTAGAGACGGCAACGGTTTTGGGCTGGTTGAAGGCTTTGCCCATGTTGATCAGCTCTTGCTGATAGTCACGGGTTAGCTGGAAGCCTTCTACTTTCGGCATCACGAACTGTTCGCTACTCACTTGCTGGCCTGTGACCTTGTCTTTCAGCACCACTTTTTGATCTTTGACAAACTGCTTGGCTTCGGCTTCGTTGCGGGGCTTTTTGTAGTCCAGCACCAGCTGCTGATTGTCGGCGGCGGTGAAGTTCAGCACCAGCGGCTCGGCGGTCACCAGCTTGATTTCGTTACGGCTGGAGTAGTTGCCTTCAAAGGCGACGACCAACTGGTGTTTGCCGGCAAAGAGGGGGAAGGTGCTGGTTTTGTCGAGCAGCTTGGGGTTGATGGATTGACCATCGATCAGCTGGACGACATACGGGGTGGTCACTTCCAATTGGGCATCAGCAAGGGCGCTACCGGCCCACAACAGACCAGCCAGCGCCGGTACCAGAACAGTCAGTTTCATTTCATCTCCTTGAACAGTCAGGCGATTGCCCACTGAAAACAGGGGCTCATTTTTACAGGTTTGGCCTACTGCGGCAATGGCTCTTTCTGGTGGTCGATGTTCGCGCTGCTGTCAGTTTGTTTATCAATAGCGACCGACTTATTTATTCGATCCGCCGTGTAAACGGGGGGAGGGCGTCGAGCAACCCCTTGCCATAACGTTTGGTCAGCAGGCGGCGGTCGAGAATGGTGACTCGCCCCCGATCAGCCTCTTTGCGGATGAGGCGGCCACAGGCCTGGATAAGCTTGCGCGATGCCTCCGGCACTGTCAGTTGCAGGAAGGGGTTGCCGCCTCGTTGCTCCACCCACTCGGCAGTGGCCTCCTCGACCGGCGAGTTGGGCACCGCAAAGGGGAGCTTGGTGATGACCAGATTGGTAAGGTAGTGACCCGGCAGATCCAGCCCCTCCGAGAAGCTGCCGGTACCAAACAGGATGCTGGACTGACCGCCATCGCATTTTTGTTTGTGCAGGGTGAGCAGGGCATTGCGGGAGGCTTCCCCCTGCACCAGCAGTGACAGCCCCTTGGCTCGCAAGCCAATGGCCACCTCATTCATCTGGCGGTAGGAGGAGAAGAGCACCAGACTCGCCTCCTTGCCCGCTAGAATTCGTGGCAGCACGCTGATGAGTTCGTTGGTAAAGGCTGGCGAGTTGGGTTCGTGCTCCATCTTGGGCAGATAGAGCTCGGCTTTCTGATAGTCAAAGGGTGAGCGCAGGCGCAGATAGCGGGTACCGTCGTGCTCCTTGAGCCCCACCTGATGGCGAAAATAACTAAAGGAAGAGAGTGCTGTGAGGGTCGCGGAGACCAGTACGGCTCCCAGACATTTCGACCAGAGCCACTCCTCCAGCAGATAGCCTACCTCAATCGGTGAGGCGTGCAGCCAGATATCGCCGTCATCGCTCTTGGCCATCCAGCGGGCGAGCGGGGTTTTACCGGTCGGCACATGGCGCCCCAGCATCTCCCACAGGGCGCAGAAACTCTCCAGCCGCTGCAGATGAAAACCGCTCTCTGCCAGCAGGGGTTCGGCCTCCTTGCGGCGGATCTCGCCATCTTTCAGCGCTTCACCTATGGCCCCTTGCATCCGATCCAGCGCCCGCAGCGCCTTCTTGCTCGACTCCTTGAGATTCTCTGCCAGCATGGGCAGGGGATCCGGCAATACCCCTTCGGCGAAGCGGTAGTGAGGTTCACTGCCAAACAGCCGATCGTTGGCGCTGAGCCACTGCTCGACCGCCTTCAGATCGGGCTGGATGGAGGCCAGCGCATCCTGCAGTTTGAGTTGGGGGTCGAGCAGGCTCTCCTTATTAAGAGTCCGCGCCAGCTTGCCTGCACTTTGTACCAGCTTCTCCAGCCAGCGGCGCGAGCCTTTGACGCTGGCCGACGCCGCGCCGTGATCCCGGGCGATGATGGGCAGGTGATGGGCCTCATCCAGCACATAGATGCACTCATCGGGGGGGGGCAGAATGATGCCGCCGCCCATGGTGAGATCGGAGAGCAGTAGTGCATGGTTCACCACCAGCACATCGGCGCTCTCCATGTCGTTGCGAGCGCGATGAAAGGGGCAGTGCTGGTGATGGCTCAGCGCCTTGTTGCAGGTGTGGCGGTCAGCGGCGATGCGATCCCAGCAAGTGTCGGGAATGGGCTCCGGCCAGTTGTCCCGATCCCCGTCCCATTTGCCATTGGTGTAGGCCTGCCACAGGGCCTGGTAGCGATCTTTGTCGCTGTCAGATGGCTTGGATTTGCTCAGACTGCCAAAGTCGAGCTCGAAGTTGGCCATCTCGGCGCCACTGGCTGCCTGTTCCAGCAGATGTTCGCAGCAGTAACGCTGACGCCCCTTGACCAGCATAAAACGAAACGGCAGCTCGCTGTGGCGATGGTAAAAAGGGAGGTCTTTGTGGATCAGCTGCTCTTGCAGGGCCACGGTGGCGGTGGAGATCACCAGCTTCTTCTGGGTGAGTCGCGCCACCGGGATGGCTCCTTGCGCATAAGAGAGAGATTTGCCGATACCGGTGCCCGCTTCGGCCACCAGAATACGGCGCTGTTTGTCGTACTCGCCGGTCAGGGTTTTTGCTATCTCGGCCACCAGAAAGTTCTGCTCTTTGCGCGGCACAAAACCGGGTAATCCATCCGAAATCTGACGATAGGTTTGACGAATGGTGGCTTTAAGGCGAGTAGAGAGCATGAAGAGAAGGCCAGTTAGGGGTTAATCGAAGAACAAGGATACCCGCAACACCTTGGTGAGGTCGAGGCAACAGCCATTATCACGGCAGTTTTACGCTGATCAGACCACTTTGGTTGTTTATCAGGTAGTTAGCGTCATTTGCATGCAAAATAGACTATTTGAGTCCAAATAATCAGCAGGATTCATTGTAAACGTTTTCCTTTTGCCTTGCCGTCAGGTGAGACTTGGCTCACATTTTTGCCTCCATGACTATGGTTTCCATAAAAAGTTCCAAGTTTTTTCATTGCGGTTCAAAAAATCCGGTGCTAGTCTCGGCGGCATAGTGATGCAAAGAACATCGCTAACACAGGGAATAACAACAACTTAGTGTTTAATTACAGTAGGCATTGGAAACTATGAAAAAGACAATTCTGGCTATTGCTATCCCGGCTCTGTTTGCATCCGCTGCTAACGCCGCAGTGATCTATGACAAAGACGGTACCACTTTCGACGTATACGGCCGTGTACAGGCTAACTACAACGGCGAGCATGACGATAAAGATGGGACTTTGGTTGGTACCTCCCGTCTGGGCTGGTCAGGCAAAGTTGCACTGAACAACACTTGGTCTGGTATCGCAAAAACTGAATGGCAGGTTGCTGCAGAAAACAGTGATAACAGTAAAACTCGCAAAGTTGTTGATGCTACTGGTAAGGAAATTGGTACTGCCGAGGATGACAGTGGCAAATTCAAAGCTCGTCATATCTATGCCGGTTTTGATGGCTCCCAATACGGTCAAGTCATTTTTGGTCAGACTGATACCGCCTTCTACGACTCTATCGCTGCAACCGATATCTTTAACGAATGGGGTAGCCGTGGTAACTACTACGAAGGTCGTCAAGAAGGTCAAGTAATTTATTCCAATAAAGTTGGTGGCTTCACCGGTAAAGTTTCTTATCAAACTAGTGACGACAAGTTCTTCGTCGATACTGATGCAGCAGGCGATATCAAAGAGCTAGTTATCACTGATGTTAAGCGTAAAAATGCTTACAGTGCCGCAGTAGGTTATGCTTTCGACTTCGGTTTGGGTGTAAATGCAGGCTATGCCTATTCAGATTTGGAAGGTAAGACTGCCCCAGCTGACAAAGGTGAGAAAGAAGATTGGGCACTGAGTGCTAACTATGGCATTGCAGGTTTCTACTTTGCTGGCATGTACACTGAAGGTGAAATCAAGAATAAAACTAACGGTGCAAAAGTTGATGGTAAAGGCTACGAGTTGGCAGCTTCTTACAATGTAGATGCATGGACCTTCTTGGCCGGTTATAACTTTGCTGAGGCTCGTCAGACTGGTGGTGAGTACAAAGATCTGGTAGAAGATACCCTGCTGGGCGTTCAGTATGCTTTCACTCCGAAGTTGAAAGCTTACACCGAATACAAAATCGAAGGTCTGGATAAGAAAGACGATCAGTGGACTGTTGCTCTGCAGTACAACTTCTAATAAGTTGAACATGAGTAATATCCTGGCTTGAGTCTTTGACCAGGCTACGAATGGCCGAGATGATATCTCGGCCATTTTCTTTTTTAGCGACAGCGGATTGGCGTCATGATAAATCGCCGGATGGCTGTGTTAAGTGATGTTTGGCAAACCATCTGTCTTAGTTAATCTCTCCTGCTTCCTGCTTCCTGCTTCCTGCTTCCTGCTTCCTGCTTATCTCTTTGATGGGGAGGGCACTGCTCTCCTCTACGCCATACAGTCATTGCTCGTAGCAGCTTGGTTTGACTGTGAGAATCTGGCAGCCCTTGTAAGGGGCGGCGCTATTTGCGCGGCTTGTGCGGATATTTAGGGGGCATGCTTGGTGGATGTGATGCAGCGCAGGGAGAGGGGATTGTGATGCCAAATCTAGGTAGGTACTTGATGCGTCGCCGCTCGCGACTGAGTTAGCGTTGAAATCGGTAATAAACAAAAAGGGAAGATGCCTGAGTATCTTCCCTTTTTGGTGATATGAGCGTTGCTACTTTTGCAGGATTAGCCGTGTTGGCGGCGGTCGTTGGCCTGGGCCAGTAGCATGCGGCTTTCACGCAGGAACTGGTCGGCGTGTTCGCCGAAGAAACCGGAAACTTGCGAGAAGGCCGCGATGAAACCGTCCCTGTCCCCCCGCTCCAGCAGCCCCAGCGCTTCGCCGAAGTTTTGGTAGTAGCGACGGATCATCGCCAGATTCTGCGGTGACGACAAAATGATGTCGGCATAGAGGTGGGGATCTTGGGCAAACAGCCGCCCCACCATGGCGAGCTCCAGCCGGTAGATGGGGGAGCTCAAACTCAGCAGGCGATCCAGATTGGCCTGCTCCCGGGAGAGGTGCCAGCCATAGGCAAAGGTGGCGAAGTGACGCAGTGCCTGAATGAGGGTCATCGCCTCATCGTGGGCCTTGGCTTCCACCTGCTGCAAGCGGGCGCCCCAGATGGTCATCTGATCCAGCAACCATTGGCTGGCTGCGGGGTCACGCCCCTGACAGCAGACGATCACCTGCTTGGCGAGACTCGCCACATCTGGCCCAAACATGGGGTGCAGTCCCAGTACCGGCCCTTGGTGCACCGCCAGCATATGTTCGAGCGGCGTCGCTTTCACGCTGGTGACATCGACCAGCAGGCAGTGGGCGGGCAGGTTGCCGAGGCGGTCGATGATCTGGCAGGTGATATCGATGGGCACCGCCACCATCACCAGACCGGCTCCGGCGAGGATCTCGTCAGCGCGCGGCCAGTCGGCTTGTTCCAGCGTCTCGACCCGATAGCCTGAGAGGCTGAACATATGACCGAACAGCCGACCAAGCTGGCCCTGACCACCGATGATGACCACCTTGCCAAGATCCGGCTTTATGCATTTGAAGCCTGTATCTTTCTCGTTGGCATAAGATTCACGCATCACCCGGCGCAGTACGTCTTCGATGAGATCGCCGGGCACTCCCAACTGCTCGGCCTCGGCGCGGCGGCGGGCCAGCATGCTCGCTTCCCGATCTGGTGCATAGATGGGCAGGCCGTGGCGGCTCTTTACCTCACCCACTTCTCCCACCAGGGCCAGACGGGCGGCCAGCAGATCGATCAGCTGCTTGTCCACCGCATCTATCTTGTCCCTGAGTACATTCAACTCTTCAGCCATATCCAGTCCCTGCTGGCGCCGCGAGCGGCGGCGCCCTGAAAATCAGATGCAACAAGGTATCACTGCATGAGCGGTTTGATGCCACCACTAGTGATACCTCGATTGTTCAATAGGTTACGACAAGATACCACGGCTTACCGTGCAGTTCTGCCCTTGAGGGGGTCAGCCAGCTGGTTGTGGCAGCGGGCCAGCAGGGTGGCGGTGGTGTCCCAGTCGATGCAGGCATCTGTGATGGAGACCCCGTAGCGCATCTGCTGCTTGGGCTGCTCGCTGGACTGGTTTCCCTCGAACAGGTTGGATTCGAGCATCACCCCGATGATGGAGCGGTTGCCCTCCTGGATCTGGTGGATGACGTTGTCGGCCACCTTGGGCTGCAAACGGTGATCCTTGCTGGAGTTGCCGTGGCTGCAATCCACCACCAGGCTAGGCAGCAGGCCCGCTTTCTCCAGCGCCTCTTCCGCCAGCGACACATTGACCGAGTCATAGTTGGGATGTTTGCCGCCACGCAGGATCACGTGGCCATCCGGGTTGCCCTGGGTCTGCAGCAGCGCAACCTGGCCCTGCTGGTTGATCCCCATAAAGGCGTGAGGGGAGGAGGCCGCCTGCAACGCATTAATGGCAGTCCCCAGGTTGCCGTCGGTGCCATTCTTGAAGCCGACCGGCATCGAGAGGCCGGACGCCATCTCCCTGTGGGTCTGGGATTCGGTGGTGCGGGCGCCGATGGCTGACCAGGAGAAGAGCTCGGCCAGATATTGCGGGCTGATGGGGTCGAGCGCTTCGGTGGCCAGCGGCAACTCCAGCTCCGCCAGCCAGCAGAGCAGCTCGCGGGCACGGTGCAGCCCCAGCTCCACATCGAAGGTGCCATCCAGATTGGGGTCGTTGATAAAGCCTTTCCAGCCGACCGTGGTGCGCGGCTTCTCAAAGTAGACCCGCATGACAATGTAGAGAGAGTCCTGATAGGCATCATGCAGCGCTTTGAGTCTGGTTGCGTACTCTTTGGCGGCGTCCATGTCGTGGATGGAGCAGGGACCACAGATCACCAGCAGCCGGTGATCGCGGCGGTGAATGATATCGGCGATGGTATTACGGGCCCCTTGCACGAATGCCAGCGCCTTGTCGGAGATGGGTAACTTCTCCTTGAGCTGGGCAGGCGTGATCATCACTTGTTCGGACTGGATATGGATGTTGTTCAGGGGGTCTCTTTGCATGATTTCATTCTCTCTACTGTATTAAGCCAAAAGCGGTTGTACCTATATATTTACACTGGTACCTGCTTTGTTACGCAACCGCCATCACCTTACCAAGGAAAAACAAACAATCAAGTGAAACTAGTGGGTTTACCGCTAAAAAGTCAGATAAAGGAGCTGCTATATAGCGCGAACAGGAATAATACAGAGGATTTTTCGGCGGGTTAATGGTTTTTGTGTAATTTAATGTTTACGACTTGAGGGCGTGAAGGCTGCGTTGCCCAGCTGTTTACCCACAGTAAATGGTATCTCTGGGAGACTGCAACGCGATGGCAATGATGGTGTGAGGTGGCTAGGTCAGCCATAGAAAGAGGGAGCCATTATGGCTCCCTTTGCGGTAGGAAGGGGGATCCCGTCTGGCTGCGGATCAGCACTTCTGTTTTCCCTGCAGCTCTTTGTTCAGGCGAGTGAGCATCCCCTGAGTGACCAGCACTATGCCCTGCTCGGAGCGGTGGAAGCGACGTGCATCTTCATCGGCGTTTTCACCGATCACCGTGCCTTCCGGCAGTTTGCACCCCTTGTCGATCACCACCCGGCGCAGTCGGCAACCGGCACCTATCTCCACTCCCGGGAAGATAACGGCCTGATCCAGGGTGCAGAAGGAGTCGACCCGCACATTGGTAAAGAGCACCGAACTCAGGATGAAAGAGCCACTGACGATGGTGCCCCCGGCAAACATGGAGTTGATGGTCATGCCGTGCTGGCCGTTTCGGTCCTGCACGAACTTGGCGGGAGGAGTCATGTTCTGACTGGTCCAGATGGGCCAGTCCTGATCGTAGATATCCAGCTCAGGCGTGACGGAAGCGAGATCCATATTGGCCTCCCAGAAGGAGTCCACGGTGCCCACATCGCGCCAGTAGGGGCGGCGATCCGGACAGCAGCCGACACAGGACATGCCAAACGGGTGAGCGAATGCGGTGCCCTCTTTCACCACGCGGGGGATCACGTCCATGCCGAAATCGTGATGGGACTGCTCGTTGGCAATGTCCTCTTCCAGCAGCTGATAGAGATACTCCGCATCGAAGATATAGACGCCCATGGAGGCCAGCGCGGTGTCGGCCTTGCCCGGCATGGCGGGCGGGTTGGCGGGCTTTTCGACGAAGGCATTGATCTTGCGATCATCATCCACCGCCATTACCCCGAAGGCGCTTGCTTCACTGCGTGGCACCTCGATGCAGGCAACGGTCACCTTGGCGCCCATATTGACGTGATCGAGCAGCATGGCGGCGTAATCCATCTTGTAGATGTGGTCGCCTGCCAGCACCACCACATATTTGGGGGCGTGATCGCGGATGATATCCAGATTCTGGTAGACCGCATCGGCGGTACCCCGATACCAGTTCACCTCATCCACCCGCTGCTGGGCAGGGAGCAGATCGATAAACTCGTTCATCTGGTAGCGCAGGAAAGACCAGCCCGATTGGAGATGGCGCAACAGGCTGTGGGATTTGTACTGGGTCACGACACCGACCCGACGGATGCCGGAGTTGATGCAGTTGGAGAGCACGAAATCGATGATGCGGAATTTGCCGCCGAAATGAACGGCAGGTTTTGCACGGTTGTCGGTTAACTGTTTGAGGCGACTACCCCGCCCTCCTGCGAGTACCAAAGCCATGGTCTCGTTCAGCAACTGTCTGGATTTTGCTGTATTGGCAGGTTGTAACAACATCTCATATCCCTTTGTAGATAAATCACTACAATGTTGCCTCCTTTGAGCCCTCAAGAAAGTGCTTTCAGTCACATTTTATGGTTTCTGACGTAATAAAATGACCTTTTTGTTATTAAAAATGACGGGTTGATCCGTCATTGCTTTCAATATGGTCAGTTGTCAATTGAGGCGAGCCGAACGACAAAATGGGCGGCGAGAGAGGAGGGATGAAAAAGCCCCTGCCAATGGTTGGCAGGGGCCCGGTTTGTTGAGACCCTGAGCCGGGTCTGATTAACAAGGTTCAGGCTGCGTTGGCCAGTGGCTCCTCGCTCTTCTTCTGGTAGGCCTGCGGGGTGAGCCCAAGCAGCTCCTGCACGGTCGAGGCGACGGTAATGGAGGAGACGGTGCCCACCAGGATCCCGGCAAACAGGGTGAAGGAGAAGCCGTAGAGAGCGTCACCGCCAAACAGCAGCAGAGCGCCCACGGTAAACAGGGTGGTGCCCGAGGTGATCATGGTGCGACTGAAGGTCGCCTTGATGGCCACATCGGAGCACTCGTGGATGCCCATCTGGGTACGCGAGCTCAGCAGATCCCGCAGCCTGTCCGAGATGACGATGCTGTCGTTGAGGGAGTAGCCGATCACCGCCATCAAACCGGCGATGATGTTCAGATCGAATTCAATCTGAAAGAGTGACAGCAGCCCCAGCGCCACGATGGCGTCATGGACCACCGAGAGCAGGATGCCGATGGCCTGACGCCACTCGAAACGAAACGCCAGATAGGCCGACATCGCCAGCGAAGCGACCAGTACCGCCAGCATCCCCTGCTGGAACAGTTCTGCACCCACCTGAGGGCCGACGATGGTGGTGCGCAGCAACTCGACCGGCATCCCCAGCTGTTGGGTCAGCATGGTGGCGAGATCTGCCGCGGGCCAGGGAAGTTCGTGGGGGGGCAGCTTGATCAGCCACTCGCCGGGAATACCGGCCGAGCTCAGCTCAACGGCTCCCGCCAGCGGGGAGACCAGCATGGCATTGAGCTCATGGGCCTCTTTCAGGGTCTGGATATGAAACTCCAGCAGGATCCCGCCGGTAAAATCGAGCCCCAGTGTCAGGCCGTTCACCAGCAAGATGGCAACGCTGGCCACGGTCAGCAGGATGGAAGCCCACAGGCCAATATAACGCCAACGGGTCAGCCCCATGGCAACGATCATTCTCAACATAATTCTCTCCTTGGCCAGCCAGCACCAGGCTGTTGGCCCATCACGACGTGTCGCGACACGCCTGGAAATAGTGTTCTGCTTTGGCCGCTCCGGCCATATCCATGGCCGATGGCGCAGCCAAAGCCGCTCATCAGAAGGACTGCTGTCTCGTTACACCTTCAGCGTGCGCTCGCTGCTGCGTCCCCAGAGGGGGTTGATGATGGCGCGCGTCCCCCAGATCCCGGTGATCATGCTGGAGAGCAGACCCAGAATGAGGGTGATGGAGAAGCCCTGCAGCGGCCCGGAGCCGATGGAGTAGAGCACCACAGCGCAGATGAGCGTAGTGATGTTGGCATCGAAAATGGTGTGGAAGGCCGAGCGATAGCCAAAGTCGATGGCGTTGGCCAGTGAGCCCCCTTCTCGCAGCCGGTCCCTGATCCGCTCGAAGATCAGCACATGGGTATCCACAGCCATGCCCACCGTCAGCACCAGACCGGCGATCCCCGGCAGGGTCAGCACGGCGCCCGGCAGCACTGCCAGCATGCCGACCTGCATCAACAGGTTGGCGACCAGCGCCGTGATGGCAACCCAGCCGAATTTGCGGTACCAGGCCATCATGAACAGCATCATGCCCGCCATGCCGAAGGCCAGCGCGGTGAAGCCCGCCTCGATATTCTGCATCCCCAGCGTCGGGCCTATGCTGCGTTCCTCCAGGATCTTGAGAGGGGCGGTGAGGGCGCCGGCACGCAGCAGCATGGCCAGCTCTTGCGCCTCCGGCAGACTGCCAATGCCGGTGATGCGGAACTGGTTGCCAAGGGCGGTCTGGATGGTGGCGACGTTGATCACCTCGCTCTGGGCGCGCAGTTTGCCCTGGGCGTTGGTCTTGTACTCGGTGAAGACGGTCGCCATCGGCTTGCCCACATGCTGGCGGCTGAACTGGTTCATCTTGCTGCCACCCAGGGTGTCGAGCACGATATTGACCTGGGGTTGACCCATTTCGCCCATGTTGGCGCGGGCATCGACGATGTGCTCGCCGGTGAGTACCGGCTTGCGTGCCATGCCGACGGCCTGACCGTTGCGATCGGCGATATAGAAATGGCTATCGGCTTTGGCCTCGTAGAAGGCTAGCGAGGCGGTGGCCCCGATCACCTCTTTCGCCTGCTTGGGGTTGTGTACTCCGGGCAGTTCGATACGGATGCCATCCTGACCTTGACGCACCACCGAGGCCTCGACGATGCCGAGCTCGTTGATCCGTTTTTTCAGGATCGACAGGTTCTGGGTCACGGCGTTGTTGACCAGCAGGGTACGCTCCGCCTCGCTCAGCACCAGTTTCAGATCATTGCCGGAGCGGGTCAGCTTCCACTGATCCTGACGGGTACCGGCACTCTCCTTGATGATGGCGAGCCAGCTCTCCTGTTCGGCGACCTCCGGCAGGGTGACGGCTACGGCGCCCTGTGCGCTGCGCGTGACGCTGGCGCCGCGCAGATTGGCTTCACGGAAACGGGTGCGCAGGGTATCCACCAGATTCTTGGTCTGATTGTCGATGACAAAGTCCACGTCCACCCCGATAAGCAGCTGGGAGCCTCCACGCAGATCGAGCCCCAGCTTGATGGGGTCGGCGCCGAGGCGGGTGATCCAGGCCGGTGCGTTGGAGTGAAACTCCAGGGTCAGGGCGGCACTGTCGACCCCTTGCTGCTCCAGCAACTGCTTGGCTCGCTGCTGCTCGCCCTGACTGGCAAAGACCAGCTCGACCCGCTCAGGTTGCTCGATCACCTTGAGCGGGGTCAGATGTTTGTCGCTCAGCAGCATCTGTTGCTGGGTGGTCAGGCGCTGCTGTCCGTGCAGGCCGAGGGAGGGCTGCTCACCGAAAAAGGTGGGCAGGGAGTAAAAGGTAAAGGTCAACAGCATCAACAGCAGCAGTGCGTACTGCCACTTGCTCATGCGGTTGAGAACGGTGCGATTGCTCTTTCTCATGGCAAACAAGCCTCTGTCAGGAGAATGGTGCCTAGGCCGATAGCAACAAGGCTCGGCAAGGCGCAAAAAATGGGATGCATCAGATGCGGATCAGGCAGCCGCCGGATCCGTCAGGAAGAGGAGATGAGCAAACAGTGGATGTGCCAGCCCCTCCGGGGTCAGGCGCTCAGATAGCTCTGGGTGAAGCGGTATTGCAGATGTTGGCGCTGTAGATGGCGCCGGTGGATCGCACCGAAGCGATCGCGAAAACTCTGTTTGTGATAGAGCTCGGGTGCCAGCATCAGCCAGCCGAGCAGCAACAGCAGGATAGCCTGGGCAGACCAGCTCTGGATCAGCTCGTAGACCACACTCTTGGGCTGGTTGTCACTGCGCAGGGATTGTTCGAGACGCAGCAGGTGATTCTGATGGCTGCCAACAAACTTGATGATGCCATCGTCGCTGTCGCTAAGCTGATTGAACACCTGAGTCTGCTGCTGTTCACTCTGGGGAGATGCGGGTAGCAGCAGGCCTTCCATTCGGGCGATGGAACAAAGCAGGGTGAGGGCGATAACCAGAGTGACCAGCACCAGTTTTACTTTGTCGATAAGGCGCAAAAGTTAATTCCCGATAAATAGGAAGGGCAAACTACCATAAGCGCCCGGTTTGAACAAGGCTGCCCCGGGCGCATGGCACAATTCGGTGCCGCTCGTCAGCTGCCGCTCATCTGCTTGAAGTCGCGGGCGTAGCCCTTGAGCAGGGAGTAGAGATGGGCCCGCTGGGAGATATCCAGCGACTGGCTCATGGCGCTCAGCCAGTTGACGGTACGCTGGCGTGACTGCTCGGTATAGCCGGTAAAGCGGCCATCCATCAGCCCATCCCCCTCGGCCAGCAGGTCAGTCAGCTCGCGGGTAAAGTCGGGACTCTGGCGCTGCTTCATCAGCCTGTCCAGCTCCTGGGTCCAGGACTCCTGAAACTCGAGCCAGGGGGGCATCAGCTCGTATTGCCATTCGGCCCACTGGGCCACCAGTGGCGCCTGTGCCGGTTTCACCTCGCCAATCCAGAACTCGAGCCGCTTGTTCATCTTGTCGCGAAACTCCGCCAGCATCTGCTCTTTGGGCTCAGTGGCAAAGTCCTTTTGCCGCTCCTGTTGCCGCTTGACCCGATCGGTCATAAAGCGGGCCACCTGCTCATCGGTCAGGGTGCGCGCCAGCCTGACCGCACGGGGGATAGTGTTTTCCAGCGTGCGGGTCAGGCTCTGCTGCACCGCATCTAGGTTGGTCGAGATCTGCTCCGGCGTCATGGGGCTGGCCACCGCCTTGGCCAGTGCATCGAGATCCCTGGCGTAGCGCGGCAGCTCGTGCTGGCGGTGCCAGGCCATCAGCCCCTTCACTTCGCGGCTGAGCAGATCCTTCTGCGAATAGGAGAGGGCAAAGTAGTCATCCAGCTGCCAGATGATGGCGGTATCGAGCCAGTAGTAGATCACCCGGGTGGAGCAGCCGGTCAGCAGCAGGCCGATCAGCAGCAGACCCCAGGTTTTTGGCTTGTGCCAGCGCACCTTGTTTATCATCTGTTACTCCAGTCGTTGCCGGTTGATGGCGATCAGGGTGTCATAGTCGAGTGAGGGCTGTTGCTCTGCCATCAGCAGGGCCCAGAGCAGGCCGATATAGTCGACCCAGGGTAAAAATGCCTCGCTCTGAAAATCGGGCCACTGGTGGCGCGGCAGGGCCTGCAGATAGTGCGCTTCCAGCTCGTCGCGCCGCTCGGCGGGCCACTCATGGGTGCGCTGAATGCTGGCGAGCTCAAAGCCGGGGTGACCTGCCGCGCCATACTCCCAGTCGATGACCCAGGGTTTGCTTCCCAACAAGTTAGCCGGATTGAGATCATGGTGGCAAGGGCGCCAGCAATCATTTGGCTCACTGCTGGCGAGCAAGCCCCGCTCCAGGACGGGCAGCCAGGAGGGAATGTGGGCCAGTCGGGCGCGATAGCCTGCGGCGTGGGCTCGGACCGCCATCACCACCGCAGGCAGCGGCAGGCGATGGAGCTTGCGCAGCACCTCAGCCAGCAGACGGGGCTGATCGGCTTCCGGTGGCGCCGCGTGTACCCAGTTTGGCTCATCGCACCATTCGAGCAGCATCAGACCGCTGGCGGGATCGCCATAGTGGCAAGACAGTGCCAACCCTTCGCCCATCGCCCCCTGATAAAGCTGCCATTCGGTGGGACGGTCGATGCCAAGGCGCAGCGGGTCGGAGTGGCCCTGACGCAAAAAGTAACTGCGCCCCGAGGGGAGGCGCAGTCGATAGTTGCAGTTGGTCAGGCCTAACCCGAGTGGTTCCAGCTGCCCCTCCCGCCAGGGGGCGGGCAGGCTGGCCAGTAGCGGATCACAGTTGCCTGTCTGCGGGAGCCTGTTACCAGCCAAAGGTGGATTTCTTCGCCTGTTTGCGGATCTCTTTCTGATCGGCCCACAGCAGTTCGCCGTTTTGCAGATCCATCAGGTTCATGGTCATCTGGTAGTAGACATCCTTCACCTTGCCATTGTCTTTGACGATGCTGGCGAGGTTGCCATAGACCATGTAGCGGGCACCGGTCTGCTTGCCCAGACGCACCATGGAGGCAGGATCCACCATGCCGCTGCTCTGCTGGTATTCGAGCTGTTGCTTGACGGCGGCCACCTTGCTCATGTCGACGAAGCGGAACTTGCCGGCCCGCAGCAACTTGGTGCGGATGGTATCGGTGATGGCTTCGGTATCGATGTGCTCGGAGGTCTTGTTGTGGATAGAGTCCATAAACATCACCGGACGACCGCCAGCGGTGATCTCGCTGGTGGCGGGGGAGGCGAGCATGGAGTCCGCCATCTTGTCGGCGATGGCCTGCAGGTCGCTTGAGCCGTAATCGACGGTGACGGTTTCGGTTTCAGTGGGATCGCCATAGCTGACGGTGGTGCTGGAGCAGCCGCCCAAGAGCAATGCAGAGGTCAATATCAGCAGGGCATGATTCATTTTCATCAGTAGGATTCCTCAATCACTTCGCGTACGTAAATCCGGTAACCCTGCGCCGCCGGGCTGGGCGCCAGGGCCGAGAGGGTGCGGGTCTGATAGCCATGCAGCTTGATGGGAGTCCAGCCGCGGCCATCGCTGGCGACCTCCTGACCGGCCTCATCATACCAATAGAAGAGATATTGCAGCTTGTTATCGCCGCGCTGGGTGCTGGCGGCGGCCACATTGACCTGCAGCAGGCCATTTTGCTGGCGGCGGCTCAGCTCGGTCAGGGTGACGTTGACGTTTTGATGCTGCTCCAACGTGGGAGCACCGCCCGCCGGGCCATAGAGCGCCACGCCGGAGGTGTTGGTGGCGCAGCCGGTCAGCAGCAGCGCGAGCCCGAGGGCCAACCCGTATGCTTTCATCTTGCTCTCCTTAATCGGGGTGAGTGGGGCTGCGTGTGTGCCTGCCCGGTTAATTGTCTTGCTCATCTCTCTTCGCCGTCTGCTCAGAGCAGCATCACCCGGGTGGTCAGACCGGCGCCGAGGCGCTGTACCCAGACCAGGGTGGTGCGTCCCTTGTGGATGGTGAGCGGCAATTGCCGCTGCGCCGCCCCTGCGCCCAGGGTGAGATTGATGTCACCTGCCGGCACCATCCCCTGCCAGCTCGATGCCTGTGCTGGCAGCGTCAGCCAGCTGCGGGTATCGGCCCGCTCCGAGAGGGTGTTGAAGATCCCCACCAGAATATTGCCCACATCGCCCCCCTCTTTGGCGGCGGTGCGGCGCATCTGCTCCTTGGCCACCAGTCGCAGCGCCTGGCGGGTCAGCATACCGGGCAGCCGCTCTTGCAGATCTTTGGCGGCCAGCGCTTCCAGCCTGACCAGCTCGCTGGTCTGCCAGGCCCGCTTGCCGACTTCCACCGTCAGCGGGCCGGTGTCGCTGGCCCGATTATCGTAATAGGGGATAGCGACGGTAAAGGTGCGAAAATCGCCGCGGGAGGTGGAGATGGGGAGTGGCAGGAACAGTTCGCGCCGTGCCGGGATCAAACCATCTTCAAACAGCACCACCAGTTGGCCTTGATCTTTTGCAAGCGGCGGAGCTTTGCGGCCTATCTTTTTCTCGGTCTCGCGGATCTCGTCCGGTGAGCCACGCAGCCGCGCCAGACGCAGCAAGGCATCTTGCAGGCTGCGGTTGTCCGGCGCTATCTGGTAGCCGCGTTGGTAATCGACCCAGGCATCGTTGAGATCCCCGGCCGCCTCATAGAGCACGGCGGAAAAATAGAAGGTATAGGCGTTCTGGAAACCGTTTTTGACCTTGCCGATCAACCGGTCGAGATCCGGTGCGCCGCGCGACATCAGCTGGCGCATCTCGCCTTCTGCCTCGGCCTCTTCGCTCTCATCCTTCGCCTTGCGCACCTCATCGGCTCGCCGTTTCAGGGCCTGCTCCTGCACCTGATTGGCCCGGCGTACCTCCACCAGGGCGCCATCGGCATCACCCCGTTGCAGATAGTTGAGGGCCAGATAGTGATGCAGCATGGTGCGTTCGTAATCGGGAGTACGATAGGCCATCGACTGATCGTTGGTGAGCAGACTGCCCACCTGATCCAGACCGTGGCTCAGCCGGTATTCGGCCTGATTGTCTTCCCACTGAAGGCGGCTGTCGGCGGCGGTGAACGCCTGCTTGCTGCCCGCATCCTGACCGGCGAGCCAGGCAATGCGCCCCTGTTCGAGCCGATCCAGCACAAAGGTGTCATCCCCCAGGGTGGAGTCGCGCACTTCGGGCAGCGCCTCGGCGGCATGGCCCAGCAGCAGCTGGTTGCGCAGGGGCACCATCTGATCGGAGTAGGAGACGAACATATCCTGCCAGCGGGAGGC